>NBMG01000094.1 GCA_002084865.1 Candidatus Atribacteria bacterium 4572_76 | reverse complement strand
CTACGAGATACGATTCACGAGATACGATTCACGAGATACGAGATTCGAAATACTAATTTAATATGCTCGTTTTCTTTTGGTTTTAAGAGTTACTTTGGGGATTAGTCCTAATACTGGTAATCCTAAGTAACGCTCTATATCATCTGTAGTCTTAATGGTATTGTCCATATATTCCATAAAGAATACTAACATTACGCCCAGCATTAGACCTAATATTCCGCCAATGGCCAGATTTAATTTTTTATTCGGTTTTATCGGTTCATCAGGTGCTAAAGCATTGTCTATTATCCTCATGTTTCCCAATTCCATTACTTCATTTATCCGGGCTTCCTGATATTTTTCCAATAATAAGAGATAGATATTTTCCGATACTTTTACTGCCCGTTCTAAGCGGGCAAGTTGTAATTCCTTTTCCGGTAATTTTTCTAACCGTTTTTCATATTCTTTTATGGTATCGGATAAGGCTTCCATTTTAGTATCTAAAGAAATCGTATTGGTTTCTAAAGCAACTATTTCAGCCAGGAGATTTTGATAAATAGGATTTCGAGCCGATACTTTGGAGCCTACTATCTCTGCTACTTTTTCACTTATTTTATTTTTAGTCTCTTTAATCTTAATTTCTACTTCGGTTACCTGAGGACTCCCTTTACCATATTTTTCTGATAGAGCGGGGAGTTGAATCTCTAAAGAAGCTAAATTATTCTGCAATTGCTGAACTATCGGATTGGTAGTGATGGTCTCGGAAGAGATATAGGTTTCTGATTGTCTTTCTAATTGTTTGTGAGCTTCAGTTAATTTTGCTTTGTTTTCGGCAATTAGATTAGCGACTTCTGCTTCTTGTGCCTGGAAATAGGCTAATTGCTCAATATTTATTTTGGTTTCTTCATCTAAATATAAGATGTTTTCTTGCTTTTTGTATTGCAGCTTCTCTTCTTCTTCTCGGGCAAGTTCTTTCCCTTTTTCCAGTAATTGTTCTTCGATGAATTTTTTGGCTTCACTTGCCCTGGAGCGATTTAGAGTGAGAGATTCGTCTACAAAAACACCGGCTATGGTATTGGCAATTTCAGCGGCTAATTCAGGATTATTATTTTCAGCGCTAATTTCGATTATTTTAGTATTTTTCAGTGAATTTACAGTTATTGATTCTCTTATTTGTTTAATGGTATCTTTAAAAGTTAGTTCCGGGTTATCGGTGCGGTCGTGGTTATTGTTGATCCCTAATATTGAGGCAACAATGTTTTTTAAACCTAACTTGCCTAATATATTAATTACCCATCTAAAATCTTCTTTCTTCTTTTCAAAATTTTCTGCTTCAGCTTTTTCGAAAATATCCGCAGGCAGTCTTTCTGCTGCTCCTTTGGCGATACTATAACTTTTTAATATTTCGATTTGAGTTTCAACTTCATCTGGTCTTCCGAAAATAAGGTTAGCCTCTGCGCCTCCGAATATTGCCTGCTGGGCTCCACTTTCGGAAATTAATACTGTAGTGGTAGCTTTATAGACGGGCGGCATAAGGAAATTGGCAATTAAGACAATTATGATGGCGGTTATGGTTACTGTAAATATGGTCCATTTTCTTTTACGTAAAACTCGTATATAATCTTGTAGGGATATTTCTTCTTCGATTTCTTCTCTCATAAAAAAACTCCTTTAAATAGTATTTAGTCGTTAGTATTTAGTATTTAGTCGTAAAATAGTATTTAGTATTTAGTATTTAGTTAAGAAACAAATAGATACAAGATACAAGATAAATTAGTATTTAGTTTTTTGATTAAACTCATTGTCATTCTGCAAATTTCATCTATTTCGTTTAATAGTTGTTCGATTTTATTATTATCAAAATATTTCAGACGAGAAGCAATTATAATTTGTGTGCTTAGTTCAGAACAACTTCCAAGAGCAATGTATAAAAATTGTTTATATTCTTTATTATAAAACCTGGTAAATCCCTCTGCTATATTAGAAGGTATCGAAACTGCTGCTCGTCTCATTTGACTTATTAGACCATACAATTCTTCCTTGGAAAGGATTTAGTTATTCTATATATATCTTCAACTAATTTAATACTCCTTTTCCATATATCCAAATCCTTATAACTTTTTATTTTCATCCTTAAATCTTTTTTCTTCCCTCCTCACTAAATACTAAATACTATTTTTATAATAGATACTATATGCTATTTTCTACTAAATTCATAGACAGGCGGGACGCCTGTCCTACATTTTTTATTATTTTAATAAAACATTATAGACGGTGAGGCCGGTGGTGACAACATCTAAGATAGTAGCTATATCGAATTCGGATAAAGGTCGAATCGGGATAAAAACTATATCCTGAGGCTGTAAAGCAATATTCTGGGCTAATTCCCCATCCTTAAATATTTTTTCCAGATTAATTTCAATAACCTGTTCGTATTTTTCTCTGATTACTTTCACATCTTTTAAGGTAATAGTACGTATTTTTAAACCTTCTTCATCATGGGGGAACTTGCGAATTACTACACAGGACTTTAGGCGGGCATCAGCAGTGTAACCACCTGCTTGACTGATAGCTTCTATAACAGTACAGTCTCCTTCAATAGGATAGATGCCGGGACGAACTACTTCTCCCAAGACATAGATATTGTTCTCTAAAGTCAAAGGCACAAATAAAGAATCACCTGTTTCAAGAGGATAATTTTGAGTAAGGTCATTTTGAATAAATAATTTTTCGAGATCCACTTGAATTACTTCGTTATTATGTTTGTTAATAATTACGTTCTTGAGGTTGGCTTTCTGAGTTAAGCCACCACAGGCAGATATTGCTTTAAGGACGTCAACCTTGCCTTCCAGAGAATATAAACCCGGAGATTTTACTTCTCCGCCGATAGATATATTGGTGATGGTAAAGGCTTTGGGAATATATAAAGAATCTCCCGAGTTAAGTTCGTAATTCTGGCTAAGGTCATTCTGGTTAAGCAATTTTTCTAAATCTACCGGGGTAATTTCTTGGTTTTCACGAATAATCATGGCATTCTTTAATCCGGCTTTATCGGTAAGGCCGGAGGCAACGGAGATAGCTTTTAGGACATCTACTTTGCCTGATATCAGTTCTTGAACAATTCCTGCTCTTAATTCTTCCAGTGTCTTTCCGGCAGCATCAATTTGTCCGCCTAAAGGTAAAGAAATCATCCCGTCAGGTTGAACTACTGCCGTTCTGGTTAATTCCGGGTAACCCCAGAGCATTATCTCCAGGACGTCATTTTGGCTAAGGACATAGTAATCGTTAGACGAGCCTTCGGTGGCAAAGGATGAATAATTGGAGTTAAAAATATTAAGTAGAAAAAATATTAATAGAGCAAAAAAAACAAAATACAGATTTCTCTCATTTTTATCCAGGTTATTTTTTATCATACCTTTTCTCCCTCCTATACTTTTATAATATATTTAGTATTTAGTATTTAGTCGTTAGTATTTAGTATTTAGTAAAAGAACATACAAGATACAAATAAAGATACAAGATGCGAGTTGCAAGATGCAAGTATAAAATACAAATACAAGGTGCGGGCTCGATGAATAGAGCCCCTACACTCATAACTCATAACTCGTAACTTTTTCTAAAACTGATAGTTTAGTTCCATTTGGAAGTAGGTGTTGCTTTCGTTCTCACCTGCAGTGTTATCTTTATTTTCAATGTTCTCTAAGGTTGCACTTGCTGATAGTTCCCACTGCGGGGATATGTTATATGAAATTTCCGCCTGATATGCTTGTTGCTTCTCTATTATACCAGAAAGAAAAATATTTTCATTAGCAATTATTGGATCTGATGGTAAGGGTATCCCTACCTGCCCTTCGCCATGCGTTCATGGGTATAACTTAAAGAGAGATCAAATTTATCAGACAGACGATGGGTTAGCTCTAAATAGAGCTGGTCAGCATCAGGCCCCAGGGGGCTTCCGATAAATTCTCCCAGATAGAGGTAATCTTGCCAGGGGTGGGTGGGAAAGTAAACATAGTTATTTATATGGGTGTATTCGATTCGGAAGTCGGTGTTTCCGGTGTCGAGGGGGTTAGCAAAATAAGCACCGGCAAGGAAACCGGTACGACTGGGATAAGGATTTTCCTCAGGGAAAAATATAAAGTCATCAGCCATCCATTCACCATATAGTTTAATCCCCGGCTGAAAATTTAATTCCATATCTAAACTCACATTACAATTAACCTCTTGCGGACTAAATATGCTTGCTATCCACCAGGTAGCATAATAAGGAGGAATAAAAGGAAGTGGATTAAAGAATAGTGGGCTTGAGCCTTCAGATATTATGGCTGTTTCGGATAGACCTAAGGTGAGAGAATCAAAAGGTTTATATTCTAATCTTTGGCCCGAAAAGTATCTATTTTGCCCATCTAAAGTATCAAGTAGAGAGAAAAATTTGGAAAAGTTAAGGTTGCCGAGACCTTCCCCTAAGTCAGAGAGGTCAATTGTACCGGAATATTTTATCATATCAAAGGGAGGTGGATTATCCGAAAGGATGAGATTGCCCTGATAACCGGGCCCCCATTTCATATTGTCCCTACCTACTTGCAGGTCAAGAGCGGGAAATTCTATGCTGGTTAAAGACGGGAAAAACGGAGTATTAGAGGGGGTCGGTATTTCAAAAGAAGGAAACATTAGGGTAAGGTAAGCTTGATTTATTTGAGTGTTTGTGAGATTAGTCAAGTTGGGGTCAAGGAGATAATTGATGAGATGACAGTTCATCATTTAGCTCTATTATAAGTGCTTCTAATTTTTCTATGTCCTGGTCGGTTAAGGTTGAAAGAGGAATTTGTTCGGTTTGCAGTTGATAGATTATTTCATCCAGGAGTATGGCCATATCTCTTCGGCTCATTTGAGGGTTGAGGAGTCCGAAAGAAGAAGGGAGAGTGGAGTTCTTTATAATATCCCGTTCCTCAAAATATTTTAGAGATTCATAGAGCCAATTAGAAGAAAAATCTTTGTTTAATTCTTCTGCAGAAGAATTTACTTTTAAGGGAACAACTTTAACCCCTATGGAGGCAAGCTCATCCTGGAATTCTAAAGCCAATTTTTCTATCAAGGATAAATTTTGTGGGTTAAGTTCTAATTTGCCTTTTTGTAAATTGAATAATGCTGAATCTATAAGATAAGCAACCTCTATTCTGGTTAAAGGTAAGGTATTGGTGGCAACGGTATCATTGCCGTTAAAGGCCTGCAGGGTTTCCAGGCGGGAAATTGCCGGATAGACCCAGCTATCTAAGGGAACATAATTTAAAGGGCTGGCTGAGATTGTTTGTATAGGGATAGTAAAAATAATGATGATGATTAAAATTAATAATAAACGGGAACAGGGGACGGTTCTCTGTTCCCTTTTTTCTTTGTTTTCTTTTTTCACCATTTAAGGTCCTCTTTTAGAATAATCTGGCAAGATGCAAGATTATTCAGTCGTTAGTATTTAGTCGTAAAATACAGTATTTAGTATATAGTATTTAGTATTTAACTTAAAAAAATACAAAAATAAATACAAGATGTAAAAGGTAAGCGTATAGGCGTAAGAACAGTCGGCCAGTCGGTTACCCACCCATCCCCGTAGGACAGGCGTTTCGCCTGTCTATTAATCGATAATTATATCTTCGACATATATTTTAAAAAATCCTTCTTTTAGAATAAATAATATTGAAAAATTTTTTAGTTTTTAGAGGAAGCAAGAAAGATAGATTCCCATTTTCATGGGAATGACACAGAAAGCAATAAAAATTTATTTAATCCCCAGATGGAAAAGGCGGTGTCTATTATATTGAAAGGATGAAAACCTCCGGGCCAGGTACCGCTGCGGCGTTGATTTGATAAAAACCATTGTACTGCTTTTTGGGCTTCTGGCTGATACTCTTCTGTTAAGCCCGGATATTTAGATAGAGAAGTAAAAGCCAATAATGCCAGACCTGTTTTAGAGGCGTCTTTACGTCCGAAAGAGCCGTTTTTATTTTGCTTATTTTTCAGATATTTCAATCCCTTTATGATTGTATTTTGATGTTGTCCGGTTTGGGCTAAGGTGAATATCACCGGAGGAGTAGTCCATAAGGGTTCAAATTGCTTTAAATTCGGAAGATTGGTTTTCCAGGAACCGTCATCTCTCTGGTCATTTACCAGCCAGAGGGAGGCCGATTTAATGACAGAATTAGAGATTTGGCAGCCGGAATGTAAAAGTAGATACAGAGCCCAGCAAGTATCCCAACAGTCATCATTCCAGCTCCCGTTAGCTTTTTGATTTTTTATCAGCCAATCCATCCCCTTTTCTACTGCCTTTTCTTCATAGCCGTAGCCGGAACTAATCAAACCATATAAAGCGGCAGTGGTGGCTTCTGTTTTATTCCAGGAGAAAGAAGATGTAGCTTTCCAGTATCCTTCATTGTGTTGATGAGCCAGAAGAAAGGATAAGGAATTTTCCATATTAGGGGAAGGTAAGGCAGTTTGATTGAATGTCCCTAAACCAAAAAGGCCGGTAGCTACCACACTGGAACGTTTATCTTGAGTTACTATAGGCCAGCTTCCATCAGGTCGCTGTTGTTCGGTGAGCCATTGGGCGGCAAGAGATATTTTGCTTAGGATGTTTTCTTTACTTATTTCTTCTTCCTTGGCGGCTGCGAATAGAGTGGCTGAAGAATTAATTGATCCAAAAAAAATTATTG
>NBMG01000007.1 GCA_002084865.1 Candidatus Atribacteria bacterium 4572_76 | reverse complement strand
GGTTTTAGGGTATGGATATTCAGGATCCTGGTTTCAAGATTATATTCCTCTTTTAAGATATAAGCTGCCCGCATAGCCTCAGCCACCATGGGTCCACAGGCTATGAGAGTGAGATCTTCTCCTTCTGAGGAATAATCGGTAGATAATTTTATTTCAAGTTATAGCTTTGGTTGACTTTTCAGTCTCTATAGAATCACAAGGAACGGTAATATGCATATTGGGGAGATAGTATAGATTACTGATATCTTCTAAGGCCTGATGAGTTGCCCCATCTGCTCCTACCGAGATACCGGCATGGGCATCGGCTATTTTAACATTATAGTTATTGTAACAGACAGTCGTCCTTATCTGGTCCCAATTTCTACCGGTTACAAAGACTCCATAGGAACCGATAAAGGGAATCTTTCCTTCTTTAGCCAGACCAGAGGCTACCAGAGTCATATTAGCCTCAGCAATACCTATTTCAAAAAATCTATTCTTTCTTTCCGGATGGGAGGCATAGAATTTATCCATTCTAATTGATGAGGTAATATCGGCACCTAAAGCTACTATCTTTTCATCTTTGCCTAATTCTTCTATAGCCCTACCGAATCCATTACGGGTGGGCTCCATCTTGACCTGCATGGAAGGGGTGGTATTCCACCAGTAAGAGCGGGAAAACTTGGGGAGGGAATCTTCTACCTTTTTATCTACCTTACTTTGGTAATCTGAGGCTATCTTTAAAAGATGGTCTACCTTTTCTTTACTAAATTGGGGATCTCTGATATCTTTTAGGGCCTGATCCAGAGATTCTTTCCCTGATCTTCCGTCTTTAGGGGCAATACCATGATAACCTACTATATTTTCAGCAAAGGATACTCCTTTGCCTTTAACCGTATGGGCAATGATTACCGTAGGTTTGTCTTTGGTTTTTTGGGCCTCTTCTAAAGAGGAAAGTATCTGGGGCACATCGTGCCCATCAATCTCCAGGGTATGCCAGCCAAAGGCCTGCCATTTAGCGCTAAGATCTTCTAAACACATTACCTCTTTGGTAGATCCGTCAATTTGTAAATTATTTCTATCCACAATAGCAGTGAGGTTATCTAATTTATAATGAGAAGCACACATTGCTGCCTCCCAGACAGAGCCTTCATCCAGTTCTCCGTCTCCTAAGATAGTATAGACTCTATAATCTTTCTTCTCTAACTTAGCATTTAGGGCACAACCTATGGCAACCCCTAAACCTTGTCCTAAAGAGCCGGCGGAAAGCTCAATCCCGGGAAGTTTTAGTCTATTAGGGTGACCCTCAAAACCAGACCATAATTTCCTTAGTTTCACGGTATCATCAAGGGGGAAGTAACCAGCTTCTGCAAGGGCTATGTAAAGGGCGGGGGCCTTATGACCAACTGACCAGAAGACTCTATCCCGGTCCTCCCAGGTGGGATTAACCGGGTCATGTTTTATATGCTTTAAGTATAAGGCAGCGGCGATATCCATAATGGAGAGAGTTCCTCCGGTATGGCCAGAACCAGCAGCAGCAATCGCTACCATATTGTAAGCCCTCATCTCTTGGGCTTTTTCTACTAATTGTTCAAGGTTGTAGTTTTTTTTGATTTTTCCTGTTTTGGAATCTACAATAGTCATTATATCCTCTCCTTCTCAATGTTTTATTAATAAAAACGATTTAAGTTAATCTTTTATTTCTCTATCAATATATAATAACTAATCGCATAAGTCAATAAATATTGTATACAATATTGACTTTTTTAAGAATGTGTTATATAAATATACATATACATATTAATTTAGAAATTTAAGGAAAAAACATGGATAAAAAATCACAAAATATTGAAGAAAGAGTTCAATATCTGAAAGAAAAAGCAAAAGAAGTTCGAAAGAATATTATTGATATGATTTTTACAGCACAGTCCGGACATCCCGGTGGAGCCTTATCTGCAGCAGATGTTATGACAGCATTATACTTTGATATTTTAAAAATTGATCCTAAAAACCCACGCTGGCCTGATCGTGATCGTTTTATTCTATCAAAAGGACATGCTTGCCCGGTCTGGTATTCTTGTCTTGCTATGCGGGGATACTTTCCTATGAAAGAATTAAAAACGCTTAGAAAATTTGAAAGCATTTTACAAGGGCATCCTGATATGCTAAAGACTCCGGGAGTTGATATTACCACAGGATCTTTGGGCCATGGTTTGAGTCTTGGAGTAGGAATGGCTCTGGAAGGAAAATTAGTTAAGAAAAATTACCATATATATGTAATTCTTGGCGATGGCGAAATCAATGAAGGACAAATATGGGAAGCAGCTGCGTCTGCCAGTAAATATGAACTGGATAATCTTATTGCCATTGTAGATAAAAACAAATTACAAATGGATGGTCTTACTAATAAGGTTATGCCTATGGACCCTATCGATGAGAAATTTAAGGCTTTTAATTGGCATGTTATAACTATAAACGGTCATAATATGAAAGCAATTTTAATTGCTTTAGAAAAGGCAAAAAAAATAAAAAGTAAACCCGTTTGTATTATCGCTAATACAGTAAAAGGTAAAGGTGTAAGTTTTATGGAAAACATAAGAGAATGGCATGGAAAAGCACCTAATAAACAGGAATATAAAAAAGCTATTAGAGAAATCGAGGGAAGTAATAATGAAGTTAAGTAAAGCAGATATTGCAACACGCCAGGCATTTTCCGAAAGAATGTTAGAATACGGTGCAATTGATAAAGATTTTGTAGTTTTCGAAGCAGATATTGGATACTCAACTTTTTCTTATCTATTTGGTGATGCATATCCTGAGAGATATTTTAATATGGGAATTGCCGAATCCAATACAATGGCCGCCGCTGCCGGTATGGCTGCCGATGGAAGAACTGTGATTGTTTGCAGTTACGGTGTTTTTATCACAATGAGGGCTTTCGAAGCGATGCGTACTTTCATTTGTTATCCAAATCTAAATGTCAAATTTTTATCTTCCCATGGAGGAGTAACCCCTGCTATAGATGGGGTTACGCATCAAGCAACAGAAGATATAGGTATTACGACCCTCTTACCAAATATGAAAGTACTTGTTCCTGCTGATACAGAAGCAGCAAAAAAAATGTTTGATGTAGCTGTAAAAACGCCGGGACCCGTTTTTGTAAGGCTTATGCGTGACCCTCTTTTTAATATTTATAGCAAAGAAGATACTTTTGAGCTCAAAGGAAGTAAAATTATTCGAGAAGGTAAAGATGTAACTGTAGTAACTTATGGAGATATCGTCTTTCAAGCACTGGAAGCAGCTGATGAACTGGAAAAAGAAAATGTCTCTATTGAAATAATAGATATGTATTCTATTAAGCCCTTCGATAAAAAAAATCTTCTTAATTCTATTTCTAAAACAGAAGCTCTACTCGTTGTAGAAGACCATCAAAAAAGAAATGGCCTTGGTTACGAGCTTTCCAATTTTTGTATAAAAAACAAACCAGTTATTTTTGATAACCTGGGTCTTAATGATACCTTTGCTGAAAGCGGAAATTATTATAAAGTAATTGACAAATATGGTATATCTAAAAAACATATTTTGAATAAAACAAAAGAACTTGTTTCTAAAAAAAGGAAGTGAAAATAATTATGGATTATCCGGTGAAGCAGGCAGTAATTAGTAGTTTTTTAAGTAAAACAAAGGATCGTTTTCATGAATATAATGAAGAAAAAACTTTGGAAGAACGATTCAAAATAGTATCTGAAATAGAGGGAATGGATGGTATGGAATTAGTTTTTCCTTATGAGGTTAACAATTCTGATGAACTTAAGATTCTAACTTCCAAATATAAAATAAATATTGCTGCTATAAATGTAAATGTCAAAGCAGAACCTGAATTTAAAAACGGCGGCTTAACTTCAAATAAAAAAGATGTTCGTGCTAAAGCAGTACAATTCATTAAAGACGCTAAAAACTTCGCTAAGAAAGTTGGAGCAAATAAAATAACCTGTTGTCCTTTAGGTGACGGATACGAATTTAACTTTAATTGTAATTATGCCCAATCCTGGAAATATCTGATTGATACCTTTGGTGAATCAGCAAGTTATCTTCCTGAAATTCCTCTTTTTATAGAATATAAACCTGCTGAAACTAGGGGAAGGTGTTTTATAAACACGGCAGCCAAAACTCTTTGCTTACTTAATGAAATTGGAAATAAACATATGGGAGTAACCATTGATTTCGGACACTCAGTAATGTTTGGCAACGAAAATCCGGCGGAAGTTGTTGCTTTAATTGCAGAAAGTCCGTTTCGCTATTATATTCATATTAATGATAACAACGGTCAATGGGATTGGGATTATTTTGTAGGGACTAAACACTTCTTGGATTATGTTGAATTCCTTTATTATCTTCAAGAGTATAACTATAATGATTACATAACTTCCGATACATCTCCTACCCGATGGGATATTAAAGGCACCTTTGAAGCAAATGCCCGCATTACAAACAAGCTATGTAAGCTTTTAAGCAACTTAAATAGAAAAGAATTTAATAAATTAATATCGGGAGAAGATTATTTAAAAACTTGGAAATTTATTGAAAGAAATATATTTTCTTTATAGAAAATAATTTTTTATTGGTAAAGTAGATATCCAAAAATCTGATAATAATATTTTTCGCTTTGGGTTAGCAAAAATTATATACTAAAATAGGAAATAAATTATATTATATTCCGAGTAACTTTCTTGCTTCTTCTGGATCAGCCAACTCAAAACCTGATATTTCTAATTCTCTTCGAATTTCTTTTACTAATTCAAGATTGGATTTTGCTTCTCCGTAATTACAGATCCTGGAATCTTCAAAACCAACCCTAACCATAGTCGCCCCTTTAAGGGAAGCTTGTAAATGAGATGAAAAATCACTGCTTCCACCAAAAACAGCACCCCATATACTTTCTTTGGGGAGCATAGATTTTAAAACTTCAAGCAGTGGAAGTGAAAAAGACATTCCCCATTTATAATTAAAAATAAAATTAAAATTATATTGTGTGTTAATCAAGCCTTCCTTAATAAAAAGATCGGAAATAGCAATATTAGAAGTATCGAATATCTCCATAGATGGCTTTACCTTATTTTTTATCATTCTTTGTAGCCAATAACGGATATCCGGTACTGTATTTATGTATACTTTATCAAGAAAATTTAAAGAACCCATGTTTAGCGAGCCTAGCTCTACTTTTTCATTCTGAAGAGGTAATGCTCTTTCCTGAGGTGTTAAACTGGAAAGTCCTCCGGTGGAGGCTTCAATTATTACGCTGCATTCATTAGTAATTAACTCAATTGTCTTTGAGAAATTGCTTAGATCTGTAGTTAATTCACCTTTACTATCTCGGGCATGAAGATGAATCAAAGACACACCTTCTTCTGCACATGCAATAACTTGCTTGGCTATTTTTTCCGGTTCGAGAGGATTATTATAATCTTTCCCCCATCCGCCAGTTGGAGCTAAAGCTAAAATTATTTTTTTAGTCATAAATTATATCTTCACTTTCTTAAAGCATAGAATATTTTACTAAGAAATATTCTTATTTACTTTTCTCGAAAACATTTTATTTGATATTCTTTTAGTAAAAATTTTAAACCATGAAATCTGACTAACTACCATAAGCAAAATGACCAAAATTAAAATTAAAGATACTGGCCTTGTAAACATGGGTAAAAAACTTCCTTTAGAAACCATTAAAGCCCTTCTTAAATTAGCATCAGCCATAGGTCCTAAAATAACTCCTATAACCAAAGGTGCAATAGGATATTCCATTTCAGTTAAGAAGTAAGCTAAAATTCCTACAGGAACCATCAAATAGAGATTAAAAATTCGTAAACCTAAAGAATATGAACCTATTATGCATAGTACCGCGATAATAGGCATAAAAACGGGGGGCGGAATTCTTAGTACTTTTATCACTTGTTTTGCTAATAACATACCAGTTATCCACATTGCAAAGGAAGCTAATAAAAGTATGGCAGCTACCTGGAATATAAAAAGTGGGTGATCAAAAGTTAACATGGGACCTGGCTGAATTCCGTGAAGCATTAATGCTCCTAAAAGCATAGCTGCGGGAGGACTCCCCGGAACACCAAGGCTCAAAAGAGGAATCATGGCTCCTCCAATACAAGAATTGTTAGCTGTCTCAGCAGATATTACTGCAGAGATTTCACCTTTTCCAAACCTCTCAGGATGTTTAGAAGAATTCTTAGCAGCCCCATAAGATACCCAACCAGCAATATCTTCCCCTATCCCTGGAATTGCTCCAATTCCTACTCCAATTAAGGACGAACGTATAATATCCGGAAAATGATGGAAAATTTCCGTAAATTCCGGTAAAATTCTTTGAAAGCGTTTGGCTTCTCCCCCCGCTACTTTATCCTTTAATACTTGAATAATCTGGGGAATACCAAATGCTCCAATAAGTACCGGTACAACCTCAAGCCCACCATCTAATTCATTAAGCCCAAAAGTAAAGCGAGGATAAAACTGAAGTTGATCTCTTCCCACACAAGCCATAAACAGACCTAAAAAACCCGCAATCCAACCTTTATAAGCCAGATCATGACTAGTTAAAGTCCCGCTAATAATTATTCCAAAGAAAGCCAATAAAAAAAACTCAAATGAAGTAAAATTAAGAGCAAATGCAGAAATAAGTGGGGCCATAGTAATTACAAACAACATTCCTATTAAAGTACCAATTGCAGAAGCAGTAGTAGTAAGTCCCAAGGCTTTTCCTGCTTTCCCCTGACATGCCAAAGGGTAACCGTCTAAAGCAGTTGCTGCTGCAGCAGCTGTACCGGGAATATTGATCAGAATAGAAGCATAGGAACCACCATATATTGCTCCTACATAGATGGATAGTAGGGCAACCAAAGAAGTACTTGTATCCATCCCATATGTTAAAGTAGCAAGCAAGGCTACACCAAGGGTGGCGGTCAAACCAGGCATGGCTCCAAAGATAATTCCTAATAGGACTGCACCAAAAAGGATAAACACATTAATGGGATTAGCAATTAAATAAAATATTTGCTGAAAAAAAACAAATAATTGTTCAAAAATAAACATATTAACTCCTATTATTTTAAAAAATAATAAATATTATGCATCATTTGTATTATTAATCCTTCTTTAGGAAGAGGAACTAATAAAAAATATCTAAAAGTTGGACAAAGAATTAGTGGAACTATAAGGGCAGTTATTAAAGAAACTATAAGTCTTTTCTTATAAATATAATTATTTTTTACCTTTATCCAATTATAAATTATGTAACTTATATAGAAAAATAATGATAGAATATCTGTAGAATATTTATAATAAGAATTAAGAACTTTAGAAATACCGAATGCAAAAAGAATAATAAAAATTATGCTCCCGGTAAAATAAAACAAAGTTAATTTTTTTAATAGATCTTTATCGTCAAAATAAAAGACAGATATAAAAAAAGTTAAAAAGAGAATAATAGAAATAAAGAAATCAATACGAGGAATATTTAAATAGACAAAGGAGAGTAAAGCTAATAAAATACTAATAAATCTAATGTTTTTTTCGGATATATCTCTATATCTAATTGAAAAATTATCTAAAAAATATTTAGCTCCACCAGTTTTTATAGAATGAATTAAAAGTACTACTCCTAAAATCATAATAAAAATGCTTATAATTAAAGGAAATAAAGCGGGAGAAACATACCATACATTCTGAACTCCCCCAAAAGTATCCTTCATTGGCATTTTGAGGGTTTCTATAATGATCCAAGCACTAAATAATAAAAGTAAAACACTGGTTATAAAATCCGCTTTCCTCAGTTCTTTCTTCTTCATAATCTAATCTCTGAACTCCATAAATTTTATATAATTTTAAGCGGCTGAATAAAATAATTTATTCAGCCGCCTTTTTAAATTAAGTACGGTTTAAACAGTTTTTAAGGTTTAGGAATCCCTAAAGTTGACGGATCAACCTTTGCAGCCTTCAAATCCCAAAGAGTCCAGGCAAATAATGATTCAAGTTTATTAAATATCTCTACGCCCTCAGCCCCAGTCGCACCTGATACAACATAATAATTATCTTCCGCCCATTTTACAAAAGTATCTGTTTTTAAAGCCTTTTTAAACGCATCTATTAATACGGCTTTGATGTCATCCGGTGCATCCGCTTTTATCGCAAAGCCAATAGCCTGTGAAATAGGCAAATACTCTGAAAGTCTGGGATAAGAATCAAACGCAGAAGGTAAAGTTTCTCCAGCCAAAACAAATGATTCAGGAATCAATACTGCTAAAGGTCTTAATTTTCCACCACGGATTAATTGAGCCTGTTCAGCAACCGAAGTAACTACTACAGAAACTTCTCCGGTCATAGCAGCATTCTGCGCAGGAGCGGACCCTGTATAAGGAATATAATTAAATTTCGCACCTGAACCATCTTCCAATGCAAGAAGATTTAAATGGTGTATAGAGCCAGCAGCACTTGCACCAGCCCTTATTTCGCCAGGATTTTTCTTAGCAGCCTCAATAAGATCCTTTAAAGTCATATAAGGTGTATTGGGAGTAACAGAAACAACATCTGGTGAGCCACCGATAATAAAATATTCCCAAACATTCATTCTTTTATCAAAACCTCCCTGCACTCCAGCAGTTACGCAAGACTCAGAAAGGCCGCAAAGGGTATAACCATCAGAAGGTTGTGAATAAGCATAATTCATCCCCACAGAACCGCCTGCTCCACCTGTTTTGTTAACAACATTAATATTCACGCCTAATATTTTAGCCATTTCCGCCATAACTACCCGATTACAAGCATCGGTACCGCCTCCAGCACTCCACACTAATACATTTGTAATATTCCTTTCAGGATAGGAAGCACTTGCAAAAAGCACAAAACTTATACAAACACATAATGTAACAACAATCAATAAAAATAGTTTTTTCATAATAATCCTCCAATAATTTTTTATAAACATTTCTTCTTATTTATAATTGTAATATATCTTTTTTATCGTCTCTTTTCATCCCCCCCCTTATCCTTTTTTCTTTATACTAATCTTGGAGAAAAATAATTTTAGAGCTAATTACACTTTTGACGAAAACTTATTTTAATTTTAGGTTATATTTATAGATATTGTATACAATATATGTATAACATATTTTTTTTAACCTGTCAATAAATTTCATACACTTTGTTATTTAAAATTAAAAGTGCGCCGATAAAAACTTCAAAAGCAAGTAAAATTTATTTATATTTGTAGATTTTTTGATAATTCTAGATAGATAAAAGATATGAAAGTTTAAGGGAAAAATGTGAAATAATATTTATGTCGTACTTTTTTAGGTCAAGGTATAATCTATCCCTTGATACCCGCACGGGTGAGACTTTTTTACGAATAAGTGATTATATTCAAATAAAAAGTTTCCTAAATTATAGATAAGGTCTTTGGTCGAGTCAAATGAATGCCTGGCCTACCTCCCTTTATTATTAATAAAAATCCTATTACTTTTTTCCCTAATAATAGCCCCTGTAATCGTAAATTATTTTTTAAGTTATAATGCTGTTTATCTATATTACATAAAACTCTTAAAATTCCCATTTTTCACAGTACTTTCGAATTTGAGCTCACTCAAACCCTTATAAAATAAGGCTTTCTACCTATATCTAAAAAATGCATTTTTAAGCGCTTATTTTAAAAAATAGGATAAATCACCTTAACCCCCTTCAAAAAACGCCGCTAAGACAATTTTTCACTAAGACCCTTATTTTGCAAGGCTTTCAGACTGCTAAAAATAGGCTTTTTAGCCATTTCTTGCTTTATTTTCTCTATATTTTAAAGCTACTACCCATCCCATATAATAAAAAAAGCGCAGAAACCCTTATATTTTCTATGTTTTAAAGCCTTGACATTTTTCTCCGTAAAAACTGATAATGCTCTAATTTTATATATTTATTTACCTCCCTTACTTAGCTAAAAATTGGTTTTCTGTTCCTCTTTTTTACTTTTTTTAATTACAACTGCCCACTACCATACTCGGGAAAGCCTTGTAAGTAAAGAGTTTTATAGGATGATGATCTTTACAAATAAGAAAATCAACTTCTTCTTTTTCTTTATTACGAATATAATGCAGGGAAAAATCTCCCAATCCTAAATCGCTCTAATTCAAAATTGCCTTGTATAGCTCTAAGCCAACCATATTCTCAAAGCGGATACCTCTGTCATTTATTTGTGCATAGTCAAAAATATAAACCTTCTTTTCCTTTTTAATTGCCCGGGGAATTTTATGTGTCCATGGTGATATTTGAAATATCAAATAATGGATTTCAAATACTTCAAGCCAGGTTTTAACACTGTCCACGGATACCTGGACATCTGTGTTTAATGAACTTAAGGAGAGAGGATTGCCTACTTTTAGCGGTAAGAGGGAATATAAGATCTCCAGGGAATCAAACTTTTTAATTTGGGTTAAATCTCGGATATCCTCCCGAATTAACTGGTGCTGATAATTATTTGACCACAAAAGGTCAGGCCTTGTAGCATAATGTAAACCAATATATCCTGCTATCTCTCTGGCATGTCTAACAACCGTCCCTTGTCGCACTTGTCGCACTTTATTTTCTATTTAGATTTTACACTCATCAACAAAACTCTTAAATATCTCAAAATGTTCATCATGGGCATAATACATGTGTTCAGGGTGCCATTGTACGGCTATTATATATCTGTTATTAGTTGATTCAATTGCTTCTATAACTCCATCTCTAGTTTTGGCAGTTATTTTAAACCCCGGAGCTACGTCCTTAACAGCTTGATGATGAAATGTATTTGTGTATATATCTTTATTTTTGTGAATATTATATAA
>NBMG01000093.1 GCA_002084865.1 Candidatus Atribacteria bacterium 4572_76 | reverse complement strand
ATGATAATCTCAGATAGGCCGCTTTCAGAAGTAGTCCCTCTGGAAATAACTAACCAGGGAGAGATAGTCAGCCAATACGAAAAAGAATCCATCAAAGATTTAGGCTTATTAAAAATGGATATACTGGGCTCCCGCAGCCTTACCGTAATTAAAAAGACTTTAGAAATGTTGAAAAAAAATAATATAAACATTAACCTCAGCAAGATTCCTCTTGATGATAAAGCCACCTTCTCTGTCCTGCAAAAAGGCAAGACTCTGGGAGTCTTCCAACTGGAAAGTTCAGGGATGTCTTCTCTTCTAAGGAGGCTTTCCCCTTCCTATCTAGTTGATTTAATCGCTGCCCTATCTTTATACCGACCCGGTCCCTTAGACAGCGGGATGACTGAACACTATCTTAAAAGAAAACGGGGAGAAGAAGAGATAGACTGTCTACACCCCAAATTAAAACCAATTTTAAAAGACACTTACGGAGTTATCCTTTATCAGGAACAGGTTATGCAGGTAGTTTCAGTTTTTGCGGGACTTAGTTTAGGAGAAGCCGACCTCCCGCTATATTCAGGAAGCCCGGCGTTTTAATGTTAAAGTACTCCTTCCCGATATAAATAAGAGTGAAGCTGGTTTTACCGTAGAGGGTGGAGCTATTCGAGTGGGACTGGGCAAGATAAAAGGTATGGGAGAAAAGCATTTAAAATCCATTCTATCTCTCAGGAAAAGATGTAAAAGATTTAATTCCCTGTATGATTTCTGTTATAAAACTACGCCTCTAAGAATTAATCAACCATTAGTAGAAAATTTAATTAAGGTAGGTGCTTTTGATTTCACCGCTTATCCCCGTTCGGATTTCACCGCTTATCCCCGTTCGTCATTATTAACCCTGCTCCCTCTTACCTTAAAGGAGGTTAGAAATAAGAAAGCTAAAGACGGGGCTCAAAATAAAATATCTGAACTTATTTCTTCTGACTCCATCCCTGCTTATCATTTTTCTAAATCTTACCAAATGAATTTAGAAAAAGAAATACTCAATTTATATATAAGTAACTATCCTTTAAAAAAATATGATAAAATATTAACACATTTACCAATTAAGAATTCCAATCAACTGTTAAATTATTTTTATCAAAAACCAATTTTTATAAGGGGAATGCTAATCCAGATAAGAAGACAATTTACCAGACAAAAGGAGGTTATGGCTTTTTTACTCCTGGAAGATGAAGCAGGCTTTTTTGAAGTAATTGCCTTTCCAGAGGTTTATCAAAAATATTCTAATCTTTTTCGTCAGGAAGCACCTCTTTTGATAAAAGGGGTCTTAAGCAAAGATAGTAGCAGCTCTAAAATAATCGCCCGAAAGATTGTAAATATAAATTCGTATCTCGTATCTCGTAAAACTAGCGTAGAGCGTACAGCGTGTAGCGTATAGAAAAATACGGTGATGAGTAATGTGTAATGAGTAACGGGTTGCGAGTTTGTAGTTTCGGAGGTAGGGGCGTATTGCAATGCGCCCTCTCTTACAATAATAATTTATTTTATTAACGTAGGACAGGCGTCTCGCCTGTCAAAAACTATACGCTAAATGAGTAATAACCATTGTTTATCCATAATTCATCTGGATCTTGATGCCTTCTTTGCTTCCGTAGAGCAAAGAGATAATCCGGCTTATCGAGGAAAACCTCTTATTGTAGGAGGGATAAGCGGTGGCGGAGGTAATTCAAATCGGGGAGTGGTCTGTGCCGCTTCCTATGAAGCCCGTAAATACGGTGTTCATGCCGGGATGCCTATCTGGGAAGCCCGCCAAAAATGTCATGAGGGAATTTTTATTCCTTCTCAAATGAATAAATACTTAGAAGCATCTAAAAAATTTTTTCAGATTATAAATTCTTGGCCAAGATAGCCACTAACCTGGGGAAGCCGGACGGTTTTTACATTATCCCTTCAAAAGATATTCAAAAAATTCTTTATCCCCTCCCCGTCTCTGCTCTCTGGGGTATAGGGAAAAAGACAGAAGAGCTACTAAAAAAATCCGGTATTTACCGGGTAGAACAATTAGCCTTGATGCCTGATTCTATATTGGAAAACCTTCTGGGGAAAAACGGGAAAAAGATAAAACTTCTGGCTCGGGGGAAAAGTCCGGTTACTCCTCCATCAACCGCAAAATCTATCGGTAAAGAAACAACCTTCGGCAATAATATATCCGAAAAAGCAGTTCTAATAAATGAACTGCTAAAAATTTCCCAGCTGGTGGGCTATACAGCGAGAAAAAAAGGTTATAAAGGCCGAACCATCACTTTAAAAATAAGGTTCCACGATTTTATTACCTTTAATAAATCTAAGACTTTAGAAAATCCTACCAATCTTGATGATATCATCTTTAAAACTGTTACAGAACTCCTGGATAAAGTAAGGCATAAAAAGGGCGGGGTCAGACTCAGAACTCCTGGATAAAGTAAGGCATAAAAAGGGCGGGGTCAGACTTTTGGGAATAAAACTCTCCAATCTTACCTCGGGAAATGAAAGAAAGTGATAAATTAGAACAGCTTACCCAATCTTTAGATGAAATCAGAGAAAAGTTTGGTACTAAAGCCATAACCCGAGCCAGCCTTCTGTCTAAGTCTAAAGAGAAATCTATGTTGTCAGAAGAACCGTCCCCTTGACACGCTAATTAAAATTTAAATTCTTTTTCTTTAAATAATTTTAAACAAATATCTACCACTTCAGGGTCATAGAGGATGCCTCTATTCTTAGAAATTTCTTCTAAGGCTGCATCTATTCCCAGAGCCGGTCGGTAAGGTCGGTGAGAAGACATCGCTTCTACCACATCAGCTACTCCTATAATTCTGGCTTCTATAATTATATCCTCACCTTTAAGTCCCCGGGGATATCCTGAACCATCTAATCTTTCGTGATGTTGGAGGACAATTTTTTCAATCGGCCAAGGGAATTCTATCGATTTTAAGATATCATATCCTATTTGGGAATGGTCTTTAATTAAATTAAATTCTATTGCGGTTAATTTGATGGGCTTATTTAAGATCTCTGCCGGTATACTGATTTTTCCTACATCATGAACTAAAGAGGATATTCTTATTCCTTCAATTTTATCTTCGGGAAGCTTCACCTTTCGGGCAATAGCCTCAGCAAGTTTGGAGACTCTTTGTTGATGTCCGGAAGTATAAGGGTCTTTAGTTTCTACTATCTTGGCTATTGTATAGATGGCACCTTCCATAGTTTTTTGCAATCTCTGGTAACTCTGTCGGAGTTTTTGTTCTGATATTTTATCCTTCTCTTCCAGTTCCATATTGTGGAGACCGAAGGCAATATCATTAGCTACCTCTATCAAAAGGTATTCCTCTTCATCTTTAACGGATATACCCGGGGCAAGCGATAGGATAAGTAAGCCGAAAAGTTTACCATTATGGGCAATACGCATGATTACAGATTCTTTGCCAGGATAGGTGCCCTTTAAGATACAACCCCCACAGTCTCGGGGTCTTTCCATAACCGTAAAGGGAGCCTTCTGAATAAAAGCCCTTTCGACACAAGGCGGATTATCTCCCTTTAGCATCTGCTTACAGAAACGAGAGGCATCTCCCTTGGGAGGAGAACCTACTACAACACCAAAGGTGTTTCCGTCTTTTAAAAGCCCCAACCAGGCAGCATTATAGCCCCGTGCTCCTATGAGAGCATCACAGGCCTTTTGTAAAAGAATACCTTTATCCCTCTCTTTTACAATTAACTGATTAACCTCTCGGACGGCTCCAAGCACACTGTATAAATACTTGATACGCTTTTCTGATTTTTCTAAATCAAGCATTTTATCCTCGAGTTTCCGTATTAGACGTTCATTGTACGTTTTCATGTAAACTTTCTCTTCTAATGGTTTTTCAGGCGGTTTAATTTCTCCCTTGCTATATTTATCCCATATTTTATTTAAGATTTTAATAAATACACCGGGCTCCTGAGGTTTTACAATATACCCTACTGCCCCAATATCTAAAGCAAGTTTTTCTGATTCTTTATCAGTATAGGTGGCGCTATAGAATAAAACAGGTATACCTTTTAGTTTTTCATCCTTTTTTAGTTCCCGGCATAGTTGGAAACCATCCATCTTAGGCATCAGAGTATCAGTAATAATCATATCCGGTGGTTTCTTGCGTGCTATCTCCAATGCTTCAATTCCATTATTTGCTGTCTCCACAGTATAATTATATCCTTCTAAAATTTTCTGTAATAAATATCTATTCTCTTTTGCATCATCAACTACTATTACCCTTCTCATCTTTCACCTCCAGAAATTTTTTAATTTCACTTATAAATGTTTCCGAGGTTATCGGTTTTGGTATGTACCCAGTACAGCCAGCTTTTAGAGCCCTTTCTTTATCTTCCGTCATTGCATAGGAAGTTAAAGCGATAATGGGAATGGATTTATACTTTTCTAATCTTCTAATCCTTTTGGTTGTTTCATAACCATCCATTTTGGGCATCTTTACATCCATAATAATCAAATCTACCTGCTGCTTCCTGGCAGCTTCTATTCCTTCCAAGCCATTGGTGGCCATAATTACCTCAAAGCTCTCTTTTTCAAGAAGAAAGGAGACAAGGTATCTGCTCTTTTTATCATCATCTACTACTAATACTTTTTTCTTTTTCATTTTTTTTCTACCCTCCGTATTCGATAGGTAATATAAAGGTGAATGTACTACCTTTTCCGTATTCACTTTCCATCTGAATGCTACCTTTTAAGAATTGGACTAAATTTTTAGTGAGGTATAGTCCAAGCCCGGTTCCGGCTTCCTCCGTAATAGTATATTCTAACTGCACAAAAGGTTGAAATAATTTGCGAAAATCTTCTTTTTTTATCCCGATACCGGTATCCTTAACCATTACTTCTATATTTTCATCCCTTTTATGTGCTTTTACTTCTACCTTGCCTTTTTCTGTAAATTTAAGGGCATTATTTACCAGGTTTAATAAAATCTGTTCGACCCGCCGTTTATCACTAAATATATTTATATTCGGGATGTTGAAGACAAGTTCAAGCTCTTTCTCTTCTGCCATAATCTTAAGAGAATCTCTTATCTTTATCCCCGCTTCAGCAATATTAAATTCCTCAATGTCAGGCTTTAATTCTCCTGATTCTATCTTGCTGATATCCAGGAGATCATTGATGAGAGAAAGTAAATGTTTTGCACTTCCGTAAGACATCTCCAGTTGTTTCTTTTGCTCATCATTCAACTCTCCGGCAAATCCCTGCAAAACAATGCCGGTAAAACCGATTATAGAATTGAGTGGGGTACGTAATTCATGGCTCATACTTGCCAGGAAGATAGATTTCATCTGATTAGCTCGCTCAGCCTCTTCTTTTGCTTTTTGAAATTGTTGTGTTCTTCTTCTTACTTTTCTATCTATCTTAATTTTTTCCATCTTTAAACTTCTATGTGCATCTTGTAACTTCTCCCACATCTTTTTACGCTCATCAAGGATTTTTAAAAGTTCCTCATTCTTCCTTTTAACTTCATTAAATAACTCTTCCCGGGAGAGACGGATAAGTCTTTCTTTCTCCATATCGACAAATTCTTCAGTCAGTTTAAATTCAGGGTCCGGGATATATTTAAAGGCCCTAATTTTTTGCAATCCATCTTTGGTAGACATTATTTGTAAATTATCAAAAAAGAGTTCAGTCTGCTTAACATTTAAATCTGTTTTCTTGCCTTGAAAGATAAGGACTAATCCGAATATACCTTTCCTCTCTTCAAAGCTTACCGTTAGACTGGATTCTATGCCTTCCTGATATATACTGCGGCTTAAATCCGAAGTAATAGTAGCCAGTCTGGTGATCCGAAGTAATAGTAGCCAGTCTGGTGACACTCATAGAACCAAATTTCAAATCTTCCGCTAAGAGGTAAATTTTATTTCTTGCCTCTACTATAGAGGATGAATACTTTATAGGGATTTTACCGAGTTCTATCATTTTTTTACTCCGATTCTTTATAGGGATTTTACCGAGTTCTATCATTTTTTTACTCCGATTGTAATACAAATTCTTAAATCAGATCCACTTTCTTGCCGTAATTTTGGTTCCCACTCCTGCTTTAGCTTCTATTACAAGCTCATCCATTATTCTCTTAACTCCCGGAAGCCCTAAACCTAAACCATTTGAGGTGCTGAAATTATCTTTCATAGCTTGTCCTATATCTTTTATTCCGAAACCCTCATCCTGAGCGATAATCTCAAGCCCTTTTTTATTATTGTTCTCAATAATTTTTATAATAATTTCTCCCCTTAAGGCATGGATAAATATATTTCGAGCAAGCTCAGAGATTACAGTAGCAATCATGTATTGTCCAGTCTCTTTAAACCCAACTGTCCATGCTAAAAGTTTTCCCTCAAAAGCAGCCTTAACAATATCGATCTCTTCAGATATCTTAATCCGTTTTTTTTCATTCTTCATTTTCGTAATTATCCTCTTCTTCTATCTCTCCATCCTCATCGATTTAAGCTTCTTGCGTCTTATCAGTCTCTCTTTTTAGTTCTTCAATTTTTTCATTTTTTTCAATCTCTTCTGGTTCTTCTTTTGGTCTTACCAGGGGCTCTAATCTCTGGAATCCTGCTTCAATGTCCATAGCGGTCCGGATATCTCTAAAATCTATATCCAGATCAACAAGTGAAGCTGCAACCTCCGGCTTAAGACCGGCAAGCACTGTAGTGGCTCCTAACATATAAGTCATTCTTGCTGTATCACAGATTGCCTGAGCAAAAAAGGAATCTATTATTTCTACCCCCGAGACATCGATAATTACCCCTTTTACACCTGTCTCCTTTACTCTTTCTAAAATATCTTTCTGAATCCGGAGTATGATTTCATCGTAGAGCTCAATCTGGATAGGAACAATAAGACACCCTCGAGAAATATGCATCGCTACCCTGGATAATTCAATTTCCTCTTCCATAAATATCTCTCCTTGTCATGCAGATTGATACAGTTTTTCACAAATTGGAACAGATTGCTCCGCAGATGTACATAAACATCTGCACTCATCCATGTCTTACCACTTCTTCGTTACTTCTTCTTTGCTTTTATCTCATAACCTAATTTATTAAATGACAAAACAAGGGCATCCTTCAAAGTAGTTGTGGTAATAATATCTCCCATATCAATTCCCAAACGAACTAAGGTCTGGGCTACCGCTGGGGACATACCAGAGATAATACAATCACATCCCATAAGTTTGGCTGCCCGGGAAATCTTTATAAGATGGTTAGCTACTGCAGTATCCACAAATGGTACCCCTAAGATATCCAATATAATTACTTTTGACTCTGTCGTTAATATTTTGTTTAGTACCATCTCCATTATTTGTTGAGCCCTTTCTGAATCTACTGTCCCTGTAAGGGGAATACATAAAATATCTTGCCAAAGTATAAGAATAGGTGTTATCATCTCACCTATAAGTTGTTCTTTTGTCTTATTTCTGTTTTTCTTTACCATTTCTTCACCCCCTAATTAGTTTATTTTTTAAATTTTTAATATTTTTCTAAAATTAAAAGTACCCCCACTAAAATTTTTACATTAACTTACCTATATATATAAGATACTACATACTTTTCAAAAACCCTCTTTTTTCCAAAAAAAACAAAAATGAGTCAGCCCTTGGTGGATCTATGGTCATTCCCACAATCCTTTTTCTGTTATTCGAGCCATCCCCTTTCTGTTATTCCCACGAAAGTGGGAATCTATATTGTCAGAAGAACCACTTAACACGTTACTTCTTATTCTTTTTTTCTTTATACATCTTCTTATCAGCTATTCGAATTAACTCATCCATAGATTGTGGATTATCAGGATTATATTCCGAAAGACCGATACTGAGTTCAATTTTATAAGTTTTTTTTAAAGTTTGATTTAATTTAGTTAAATTTTTATTTAACCTTTCTCTAATTAGAGGGGCATCTTTTAGAGAGTTCTCCGGGAAAATTAATAAAAATTCATCTCCTCCCATACGGCAGATGACCAGCAACAGAGGGGATTTACTACGATGGGATAGTTTAATCTGTCTATCAAG
>NBMG01000092.1 GCA_002084865.1 Candidatus Atribacteria bacterium 4572_76 | reverse complement strand
GGTGCGGCTATCGCAGTCCTGGGGGATTCTTAAAAAATGACAGAGGAACGTCCCCTGTCATTTTCAAAAAAAATATTTGTAAAAAAGAAGGATTTTTTAATATAGTTGAAGTATTATTAATATTGCCGGATAAAAAATAATTTTATATATTTTTACCGAGAAAACTTTGAACTGAAGAGCATCCCGGAGTAATAATCTTATTGGTATTGAGGAGGTGATAAAAGAGAGAAAAAGAAATTTTCCGTTTGTTTTTTAATATCTAAAATAAAGGAGGAAAAAAGAGTTAAAATGTCAAGAAAAACAGTTATTTTATGTCTGTTGAGTTTAATAATTTTAGTCAGTCTGACTACTTCAGTATTAGCAGAGGTAAAGGGTCCTATTGTAGATAAGGTTTACTTCAATGTCAGAATGAAAGAAGAAATTGGTTTAAAAGATACAGCAGAAGGCTTAACTGATATCTTCTTCTGGGGAGTTAGCGGTCCGACAATTATGGGTCTAGATCAGGCCACCAGAGATAAACTGGACATATATGCAGTACCTTCGGGTTCCTGGTCACTTAACTTTAACCCCGTACATTTTAGGTGGTGCCGGTGGTCCTATGTTTACCATGGCTACCCCGGGTCAACCAGGTACTTATAAATATAACTTAGTAGCCAATCGACTGGGATTCACCCCGGAGGGGAATGAAAAGAAAGCCATAGAAGATATAACCGAGGCTTTACAGGAAGCAGCGGCTCTGCCAGAACTGCAGGGAAGATTGGTAAAACAAGGAGAATGGTGGACCTTTGACGGTGAACCGGTAACTATCAATTTTCTGATCAGGGTTGATGACCCTCAGGGAAGGTTGAAAGAGGGACAGTATATAGCTTCCCAGATTGAAAAAGCGGGAATTAAAGTTGAACGCTGCCTTTGGGATAGGGTTAAATGTATTGAAACCTCATATTATTCCGACCCGGCAGATTATAAGTGGAATATCTATACCGAGGGATGGGGAGCCGGAGCGACCAGAGCATTCTGGGAACATATTGTCTGTCAGATGTATGCCCCCTGGTATGGTTATATGGCCGGACCGAAGAAGAATACTGGGAAACCGTATTAAAGGCTTTAGATTTGGCCTTAAAAGATGCCTGCAGAATCTATGTAGCTTACCAGATGGATTACTATGCTACCCATAAAGACTCCTTTAACAGAAGAATGTGTTACGGTCTGGGTGACGGTCTAAATGAATGGTCTCTAATTACGGCTGATACCAAGAATAAAGAATTAAGAGTTACTGAATTTTCTGCTAAAGGCGCTTTGTTTATGTCTGCCTGGGACCCCATCGGAACAGAAGGTTTCAATGATGTTTATAGTCTGGTTATAGCCCAACCTATGTCTGAAAGAGGTTCGTTTGAAAGCCCGGCCAGTGCTATTGCAACTCCTTGGAGAGCTATCCCCTCTGATGTTAATACAGAAGTAGAGCGAGATGAAGCGGGAGAAGTTGTAGGTAAGATTCCGGTTTCACCGGATGCGATAAAATACGATTCTGCCAAAAAAGAATGGTATAAAGTGGGTTCGGGAATAAAGTCAATGAGTAAAGGCACTTACAGCTTCCTCTTTGGTAATTTCCATCATGGCCGGCCAATGAATATTGCGAATCTTCTTTACGCCGAAGCATTTGTAACCGAATGGATAAATAAGGATGGAGAAGACGATAAATATTACGATGCAGCATATGAAGATTACCATAGGCCTGATCAGGAAATCGGAAAGGGAATGTTATTGAACCCCGATGGTACAATTACCAACTATTTTGATTACAATTTCCCGCCATCTAAAGAAAGAGTTGCTGCCAACGGAGCACCTCAGGCTTACCTATCCGGAAGGTATATGGTACTACCCTGGGAAATTTTTGAGGCATTAGCAGAATTAGTAGCAGTAGGAAGTGAATCAGGCACTGTGTATAGCTTTACTCCCGGTGATGGGGTAGAACAGGTAGATTTGTTAAGGCCATCTTGTGTAGCAGATATTAGAGCAAAGCTGGTAGAACTGAAAGACAATAAACATCTGCCGGTATCTTTAAAAGATTATGTTACAGTTGAGGAAGCGATTGCCGGATATGAGGCAGCCATCAAGTGGATCGATGAAAAAGGTCATGCTTTTATTAGTAACGGTGCTTTCTATCTGGAGAAATATGACCCTAAAACTAACTATATAGAGTTAACTGCCTTCCGAGATCCGGAATATCCCTTTACTCCTGACCACTGGCCCAGTGTTTTCGCCACCACCACAGTACGTATAGATAGTGTTGATATACCTTCTATGTATTTACGTCTTTCTAAAAAAGAAGGTATACCCGTAAAAGTCCAAGTATCTGAAGTATTATATCCGGACGGAACCGCCAAGATAGCCGAGGGAGGAGAAGTCTCGGTTATGTTGATAACACCTACCGAAGAATTATCTTACAAGGCTGAATTTTTAGGTGCCGGTTCATTTGAGGCAATTATACCCGCAGAGGCAATTAAGGATTTGGAAGAAGGTTCATATACCATCTTGATAAATGCCTCAATAGAAGGGGCGGTACCGGCCTCAGTCGCCAGTTCAACAGTGATATATTAAAACTTAACTTCGCAGTGTCCTCTATGGATGGGATACTATTCAGTAGGGGACACTGCCCTTTTAAAATTTAAATAAAAGTATCAAAGTATAGTGCGTAGAGGCTCGATTCATCGAGCCCGTAAAGAAATTCCAGAATACACGGGTCGGATAAATCCGACCATTACACATTAAAAATAACAGTTTATTTTAAAAAGTTTTTAATTTTAATTTCATATGCGTTTGACTTAAAAAATCCGTATTAATAAATATACAAAGAAGTTTGTCTAAATAAATATGAACGCGATACTCGATACGCAGATACGCAGATACGCAATACGCGATACGATATACTAACGACTAATAAATTAGGAGAAACAGCATATAATGTATTGGAAATACTGTATTAGAAGAATTATCTATGGTTTTGCTATCTTCGTCGTACTTATCTTCATCTTTTCCGCACTCTTTAATACTACTATGGAGAGTACTTTAAGGTCACAGATTGAAGAAGAGATTCGCGGAGAGACTTTAAAGCTTGATACCCGGATGACTCCGGAAGAACTTATCCGATATATAGCTGAAAGAAGAGAATTTAAACAACATCTTTATCACTTGGATAAACCCATCTGGAGTCGGATTGTCTGGAGAGCGATTAATGTTCTTTCTCTTGATTTTGGTAAAGCTACTATAATGAGGTCTTCTTCCGGGGAGGCAGATGTCTGGACAATTATCGCTTTTTACTACCGCTATATTTATTAATATTATCCTGGGATTGTGGTTAGGGCTTAAAAAGGCGCAAAAAGCGGGAGGATTAATGGATAAGACTACCTCAATAGGTACTATGGTTGTCTATGGTATGCCCTCCTGGTGGCTGGGCATGCTGGTAATTATGTTTTTTGCTTATACTATTGGGATATTTCCTTCGGGGGGCTTACATTCTATCCCTCCTCCAACCGGCTTTGTCTATTATACCGACCTTCTTCGTCATATGGCTCTGCCAGTATTAACCCTGGTGCTTATAGGGTTTTGGGGTAGTGCTTTTCTTATTCGAAATATTGTATTAGGTATATTACAAGAAGATTATATAATGGCTGCTCGAACCAGAGGAATCCCGGAGCGAAAAGTGCTCTATGGTCATGCCATGCGGACGGCAGCTCCACCCATAGTAACTATGGCCCTTCTTTCCCTTCTTGCCTCAGTAGGAGGTAATATAATTTTTGAAGGAATCTTGACCCTCGGATTAAAGTAGGGGGAAAGCAGTAATGAAGTGGATTGATATTAAAGCAGGTTTCCGGGATTTTTGGGATGAATTTAAGAGGGTTAGATTTGGTTTATTTGGCTTAATTTTATTATTTATATTTATTCTTACTGTTTTTATAAATCCTTATATCGTACCTTTCCCTGAAGCGAGCAGCCGTTGGAGAGATATTACCTATTGGGAAGACAATCCTGTCAGCGCCCCACCGGTATGGGTTAACTGGTTTTCTTCTACTAAAAGAGCACCTTCTTTAATTCTAAAAGAGCATGATTTTTCAGAAGAGAAAATGGGAAAGATAAAATTAGCCAGAGCGGTTTTTGAGTATGAATACCCTTATGACCTTCCACCTCTTGATGTTATATTCCATGGTTATGCTAAGGGGTCACCGGTTATTATGTTAAGTATAGAAAGACCTGATGGCCAGATTGTTGAACTGGTTAGGAGGCCGATATCTAAGAGTGATGGGAAGGATGTCAGGGTATCGATCGGCAAGGATTCAAGGATCGAATCTTACAACTTTGGTGTTAAATATGAAAAGCCGGAAAGTAACAGAATTGAACGAGAAATGGTTAAGCCGACCAGCATTTTATTTTCTGAAGCAAAAGAAGGGATTTTAGTTCATCCTGCTCCTCTTAAAGGGGTCTATAAATTAATAATTGAAATTATCTTACCTGCCGAGAATGATGCAGTAGAAGATATCTATTTTACGTTTTCCGGGGGCGTATCGGGTTGGTTAGGGACAGACAGTTCCAAGAGAGATATCTGGAGCGGGGTTGTGGCCGGGGTAAAATGGGCACTGCTTATCGGGCTATTAACTGCTTTTACTGCGGTCTCTATCGGCGTAATCTATGGAGTAATAAGTGCTTATCTGGGCGGATGGAAAGATTCTTTAATGCAAAGAATCTTTGAACTTTTTATAGGTGTTCCTTTGCTTCCGGTTTTAATAGTGATGAGCGCCATCTTTAAGCCCAATATCTGGATAATGATTCTCATGATGAGTTGCTTTTTCTGGGTAGGACCGGTAAAGACGGTTAGAAGTATGGGGTTGCAAATTAAAGAGGAAACCTATATTGAAGCCGCCCGTGCCTTCGGGGCTTCCAGCAGCAGAATAATATTTAAACATATGATACCTTTACTTATCCCTTATTCCTTTGCCTCAATGGCCCTTTATGTACCCAGTGCTATTGTGTATGAAGCTTCTATCAGTCTGTTGGGGTTAGGTGATTCGACCATTGTAACCTGGGGGCAGATACTCCATGATGCTCTAACCGGAGGAGCAGTAATAAATGGTCTATGGTGGTGGGTTATCCCTCCCGGTCTTTTTATAGCCCTGATGGGCATGACCTTTGCATTTATCGGTTTTGCTATGGATAAAATTTTACATCCGAAATTAAGGACGAGGTGAAATGACAGATACAGATAATGTTCTAAAAGTAGAAAACTTAAAGATTAATTTTTTTACCCGTAAAGGGACAGTCTATGCGGTTGATGATATTTCATTTACTTTAAAAAAAGGAGAAACCCTTGGTCTGGTAGGAGAATCAGGATGTGGTAAAACAACTACCGTCTTAGGGTTGATGAAAATGGTGCCAACGCCCGGGGAAATTACCGGTGGCAGGATTTTGATAGGCGGGAAAGATATTGTGCCACTATCTGAGGATGAAATGAGAAAAAAAGTTAGATGGGGAAAGGCTTCTATGGTATTTCAAGGGGCGATGAATTGTCTTACCCCGGTGTATACTATTGAAAAACAGATGATGGAAACTATTCAAGAACACAAGCAGATGGAGTATTTCAAAGCAAAAAATATAATAATAAATTATTTGAATTTAGTAGGCCTTCCCGAGGAGATAATTCGCAGATATCCTCATGAACTGTCCGGAGGAATGAAACAGCGGGTAGTTATTGCTACTGCTCTCTTCTTAGAACCAAAAATTGTTATCTGTGATGAACCTACCACTGCTTTGGATGTAGTAGTTCAGGCACAGATTATAAACCTTATAAAGAGATTAAAGAAAAAATTAGGTTTATCGGTGATCTTTATTACCCATGACCTGGCTACGGAAGCAGAAGTTGCCGACCGCCTATTAGTAATGTATGCCGGTAAGTTGGCAGAAATTGGAACAAATGAGCAGATCTACGGTAAAGGAGGGCCAATTCACCCTTATACCAAAAAGCTACTTAAAGCTACTCCCCGACTTCACGAGAAAGTAGAGGAACTTTCTTTTATACCCGGTACCCCTCCTGATCTGGTTGATCCTCCTTCGGGGTGCAGATTTCATCCACGTTGTTCAGAGGTAATGGAAAGATGTAAAAAAGATGAACCTCCTTTAATTAAAGTAGAGCCCGAACACTGGATAGCTTGTTGGAGGAATCATCATGAGTGAACCTATCCTGAAAATTGAAAATCTTAAAGAGTGGTTTCCGGTAAGAAGAACTATTGCCCAGCTCTTAAAGGGGGAACAAATCTGGGTGAAGGCTGTTGACGGAATTACTTTTGATATAAATCAAGGAGAAATTTTCGGATTGGTAGGGGAATCAGGATGTGGGAAGACCACTACCGGAAAATTACTAATGAAGCTTTTAGAACCCACCGATGGAAAGATAATGTTTAAAGGGAAAGATGTAACCCATCTTGAAGCTAATAAACTTAAAGAATACCGCAGGAATGTTCAGATGGTCTTCCAGGACCCTTATGCCTCTATGAATCCGAGATTTCGAGCCCAGGATGTCCTTGAAGAACCATTGATTATCCATCAGGTGGGTGAAACCAGAGCAGAACGGGAAAAGATTGTTCGTCGCTCCCTTGAGGAAGTGAGGCTTATTCCTCCTGAGGAATTTATGGGACGTTTTCCTCATATGTTAAGCGGGGGACAACGTCAAAGGGTAGCTACTGCCCGAACTCTGGTCTTGTCCCCGAGTATGATTGTGGCTGATGAGCCGGTTTCTATGATCGATCTGTCTACAAGGGCAGAAATACTTCATATGATGAAGACGGTGCAAAGAGAATTAGGTTTAACCTATTTATATATCACTCATGATCTTTCTACCGCTCGCTATTTTACCGACCGAATCGCGGTTATGTACTTAGGAAAGATTGTAGAATTGGCTAGTGCGGATGAAGTTATCGATAATGCACTTCATCCTTATACTAAAGCTTTAATTGCGGCTGTTTGTGAACCTGTTTCCGGGAAATCTAATACAGGAAGGAGTTATTTATGAGATGAAAGATAAATTAAAAAATATTTTAGATTGGTTAGAACCAAAAGTAAGCTATGCTGATTTGAGATTTGTCCAAACTGAAAAGGAGAACATCGATGTAGAAAATGGTATACTCTCTTCTTATAATGTCTCAACTGATAGAGGGATAGGGATACGAGTATTAACAGATGGTGCCTGGGGTTTTGCTGCTTCTAATAATTTGGACAAAGCATCTTTACAGGAAACAGCTGCTAAGGCTTTGGATATTGCCCGAGCCTCTGCCCTTACCAAAAAAGAGGATGTTAGGCTTGCTCACGAAGATAGACATATCGACACTTACATTACTCCGATAAATAAAAATCCCTTCCAGGTTAGCCCTGCAGAAAAGATAGACCTTTTGGTAAAAGCTACCAGGATGATGCTAAAAGACAAAGTAAAGAAAAGCGAAGGTTCATTCAGTTTTTACAAGACTTATAAAATATTTGTATCTACCGAAGGTTCTGTAATCGAGCAGACTATATTTGAATCAGGTGGTGGAATTGCCGCTTATGCTATCGGGGAAGGTGATTTTCAAAAACGCTCTTATCCTTCCAGTTTTGGAGGAGACTACGCAACGCGAGGATATGAATTTATCGAAGAGATGAATTTATTAGAAAACGCTGGAAGAATAGCTGAGGAGGCTAATCAGTTATTAGCTGCCCCTCCTGCCCCTACCGGGATAACCGATATTGTTTTGGGAGGGTCTCAACTTGCGCTTCAGGTCCATGAATCCTGCGGGCATCCGGTAGAATTAGATAGGGTATTGGGAAAAGAGATTAGCTATGCCGGAGGGAGTTTTTTAACCCTGGATAAATTAAATAACTTTACCTACGGAAGCCCGGAAGTGATTATCGTAGCTGATGCAACCGTTCCGGGAGGACTAGGAACTTTCGGTTATGATGATGAAGGGGTCCCTGCCTCCAAAAGTTTTCTGGTAAATAAAGGAAAATTTGTGGGGTATTTAATGTCCAGAGAAGATGCTTTTAAATTGGGACTACCGAGCAATGGTGCCGGCCGGGCGGAAAATTGGAACAGAATTCCTCTGGTTAGGATGACCAATATCAATTTACTTCCGGGGAATTTGGAATTGGATGAGCTTATAGGAGATATAAAGGAAGGTTTATATTTAGATTATAATAAGAGCTGGAGTATAGATGATAAAAGGATAAACTTCCAATTTGGTACTGAAATTGCCCGGGAGATAAAAAATGGGAAATTAGGAAAAATTTATAAAAACGCAGTCTATCAAGGTATAACTCCGGAATTTTGGAAATCCTGTGATGGGATAAGCTCTGAAAAATATTGGCATATCTGGGGAGTACCGAATTGTGGCAAAGGACAGCCGGGTCAAGCGATGCATGTGGCACACGGTACATCCCCTGCGAGATTCAGAAAGGTAAAGGTAGGTGCTTCCAAATGAATGATATAAATTCAGGGAAAGAACTTGTCAATAAGGTTAAAAATATTCTTAAAAATTACGATTTTGAAATAATTGCCTCGGGAGGGAGAAGTGAGCTTACCAGATTTGCAGAATCTTACATCCACCAAAATGTGGCAGAAACTAATCTAAATTTAACCGTAAAGATAATAAACGAAAACAAAATCGGTACGGTACGTATGAACAACATTGATGAGTCTATCATATCAAAAAATATAGAAAAGGCAATTGAAGTAACCAAGATTACCCCTAAATTAGATTATCATTATCAATTATTAAAGCCCCAGTCGTACAAAATAAAAAGCAAATACTCTAAAGATACGGCCAGCTTTACCCCTTTAAACCGAGCCCAATTGGTAAGTCAATTAATAAAGGAAGTAAATAAAAAAGGGTATGAAGCTGCAGGAGCTTTTACAACAGAAGAATCTACCCTCCTGGTGGCTAATTCAGAAGGAGTCTTTGCCTTTGATCGGGGGACTAAGGTAGATTTCAATTGTGTCATTACTCGGGATAATTCTACTGCCCATGCCTCATTTATAGACAGTGATATTAATAATTTTAACATAAATAAAATCACCGATGAATTATTGGAGACTGCTTTAAAAAATGTAGAACAGATAGAGATTAACCCGGGGGTCTATACGGTTATTCTTTCTCCGGAAGCGGTTGCAGAAATCTTAAACTATGCCGGCTATACTGCCTTTAATGGCAAAATGATTATGGAGGGCAAAAGTTTCGTCTGTAATAATCAAGGCAAGAAGATTTTTCCGGATACTATAACAGTTGCCGATGATCCTTTTGATAAACTTACCATGCCCTTACCTTTTGATTTGTTGGGATATCCCCGGGAAAAGATAGACCTCATTAAAGATGGGGTAGTTAAAGACGGAGTATACGACCATCTTACCGCCTTAAAATACAATAGAAAATGTACCGGGAATAGTTTATCACCGGAATCTGCTTCTTTCGGAGCCCTCCCTTTTAATCTGACGATGAAAGAAGGAGATAACACTATTGATGAAATGATCTATGGTACTAAAAAAGGTATCTATATTTCCCGATTCCACTATGTCAATATACTCAATCCCATGAGTATTCAGTTAACCGGGATGACCAGAGACGGAACTTTCTTAATAGAAGATGGAAAGATGGGAAGGGCAATTAAAAATATGAGATTCAATACCAGTGTAGTAGATATGTTAAAAGCGGTTGATATGATATCCAAAGAGAGACAGACAAAGGAAGGATTTGTCGGCCCAACAGTTGTCCCCTATCTCAGAACCAACAATTTCACTTTTTCCAGTAAAACAAGCTTCTAGAAAAACAGGAACAGAGAACCGTCCCCTGTTCCTGTAAAAGGAAGGTGTTTATGAACTGAAGTATAAAAGAGTTTCTTTAATTTTAATTATATTATTTTTTCTGCTTTTGCTTTTAACCGGCTGTTATAATTGGATATCCAATACAGAATTTACCGGAACGATTTTAAGTGAAAAATATCTTAAATATGAAAACATAGTTGAAATACAAGCTGATGAAGGGTTTGCAGGAAAAATAGTGAACGCAAGATTTCAATTAGCAGGTGAAGGAAAAGAAGGATATGATCTGGATTTACTAAAATCATTAGAATTAGTAGGAAAAGAATGTTATATGGAAGTAGGTCCTCATGGCGTAGTTTTAAAATGTATTTTAAAATTAAATGGGGAGGATTTTGAAATCCCAAAAGTAGTGATAGAGGTGCAGAGAACGGTTCCTTATACCACTTAAAAATAAATCTCCGCTTACTCTTTTAAAGGAAGGTAAAATAACTTCTCCAAACAAGTCACCTACTTCTTCTATTCAAGTTAGTGTAAACTTTAGTGGGGTAGTTAGAAATTTTTTGTCTTCTTTCTTCTTCCATAACTATACGCTACACGCTGTACGCTCTACGCTATATTTTTCCATTTGACAAAAGAGAAATTTTGTTATAATCTGTAAATAGATAGGTAGACAAGTAGATAGGTAGAGAGGTGTATAGCAATGCAGAATATTATTGATAAGACTAGTCCGCTACCTCTTTATGTTCAGGTTGCCGATTGGCTTGAGAGTATGATTAAAGAGGAAAGGTATCAGATTAATACTAAGCTTCCCTCCGAGGGTGAACTGGCTCAGAAATTTCAGCTTAATCGAAACACTATTCGTCAAGCTATTTCATTGCTTGTGCAAAAAGGATTTGTGGAGAAGCAGAAAGGGGTAGGGACTTTTGTTAAAAGGAAGACCTCCTTGTTACCAATCCACAAGTTTGGTAGAATGGTAAGTTTTGTTGACGACTTTAACCTTGTCAATGTAGAACTGGATGACAAAGTTATTTTAAAAAGGAAGATCAGAGCCGGAGAGGAGCTGGCTAAAAAGCTGGACGTTAACCCTAAAGATTATGTGGTACAAGTAGATCGGGTAAGGATTGCAGATAAAACCCCTCTGATCTTTGAAAGGCAATTCTATTCCTTTAGAGATTTTGGAGATCTTCTCGAAATGGAAATAAAGGGTTCCATGTACCAGATTTTGACTAAACGTTTTACTGCCGACCTCAATCATTCTATTCAAACTCTACGCGCAATAAATCCGGCAAAAGAAATTGCCCGAGTATTAAAAATCAGCAAGAATACTCCCTGCCTTTTCTTAGAAAGTTTGGCCTATGACTCGCAAAACATCTGTATCGAAGTCCTTCAATCCTTTTATCGCGGTGACCGCTACTTGTTCAGGGTGGAAACCGGACAGTATAAAATAGAAGATAAATTCAGTTGACATTAAATAAATAAAATAATACCGAATTATATTTGAAAAAAATATTAGTACCATTATCGGGAGGAGAAAACATGACTATTGTAAATGCCAAAAATATGCTTTTAAAAGCAACTAAAGAAAAATATTCTGTTGGTGCCTTTAATATTACCAATATCATTCAGATGGAAGCGGTAGTCGAGGCAGCTGTAGAAAAAAAAGCCCCATTAATAATACAAGTTTCGGTAGCGCCCTCTAAATTTTTAAAGCCAAAAGTATTGGTTGCTGTATACCGGACTTTAGCTGAATCTGCTCCCATTCCCATCTGTTTGCATCTGGACCACTGCACAGATGTTGATTTTTGCCGTACCTGTGCCGATGCAGGATATACCAATATTATGATAGATGCCTCCAAACAGATTTACGAGGAAAATATCAG
>NBMG01000091.1 GCA_002084865.1 Candidatus Atribacteria bacterium 4572_76 | reverse complement strand
AATTTGCAGTCTATCATCACCAGTTTGATAATGAAATAGGGTAAGGTTGGCAGGTGCTCCTATTTCAAGTTTGCCATAGTTGTGGGGCATTTCTATAATTTTTGTCGGATTAATGGTACATAAAGGGATGGTGTTGGCTAAATTATTTCCCGTGAATTTGATAAAATGAGCAATATCCCAATCTAAAAGGTGACCGGCCCCGGCAAGGATACCGCTACCAGCAAGGCCAAGGTGACCATCTTTAAATACTTCTACTTCCATATTCCCCCATTTATAAATACCTGGATTTAATCCTCCTACTAAAGCAACGTCGCTGGTTAATATTAGTCTTTCTAAACCTTTGGTTCGAGCAAATACTTTTACCGTGGAAGCGGGTAAATGAAATCCATCGCAGATAATGCCGGCAAATAATTCATCAGCAGCTAATTGTTCCCAGATATAATTGTTTACTTTAGGAAGAATCAAATAACTGCCGTTCCCCAGATGGGTGGAAAATTGTGCGCCCGCTTTTATGGCCTCCCTAATTATTTCAGGAGTTGCCCCGGTATGACCGATAGCAATCCTAACACCTGTACGGGTAACCTTTTTAATAAAATCCATAGAACCTTCCCTCTCCGGAGCAATGGTCACCATCACAATTCGACCTTCTGCTGCTTCCTGCCACTGCCTGAATTCTTCAAAATCAGGATTCCGAATAAAACTCGGGTCATGACATCCTCTAGGACCTTCTTCGGAAGAGATAAAAGGACCTTCAATATGTATCCCCGGGATAGCTTCCATAATATCGGGCGAGTCATTTATTGCTTTTGAAATTATTTCCAAATTTTTCAATATTCTTTCCGGGGGAGAAGAAACAATGGTGGGAATATGTTGGGTAGTTCCGGAGGCAGCAAGATTATCAATAATATTTTTTAGATGTTCTTCTGAGAAATCTTCTAAACTATAATCGCTCCCTTTATAGCCATTTACCTGAATGTCAAAAAACCCCGGGGAGACATAAGGTAAATTTTTCTCACTTCCGGGTAATAAATCAATATTCTCTATAAAACCTTCCTTGATTTCAACTTCAATAGGTTGCCCATTAAAAACAGAAATCCCTCTAATTTTCATAATTAATACCGCCCGATAATCATTAATGTCTATATCTTGTAATATAATTTTGAATTTCGTTCAATCGCTCTTTAAGAAAAAATCCGGGAAATAATTGATGGATAATATTTATAAAATTATATTTTTAAAAAAATTTTTGATTTGTGTATTTATTTAATATTTATATTACATTATACTATATCATATTAAGTTTTTTTAGTACTTCTTCCATTATCTTTATATTTTGTTGCGAATATGGCTGGTTAGCATCGTCTTTCCATAGATCCCTTAACCGATTAAGAGTAGTATTGTTTAGCTTATAACCCTTATCATTTTCTCTTCCTTTTCTAAATTCTATTAATGCTTTGGCGGCTTTTTCGGTAATATAAGCTTGGGCATTATAATGTTTCTTTAAGGCACTGGAAGGAATTTCATTGATAATATCATCTGTTCCGTAGGTTGCTAATACGGCATATTCTTTAGTTGGCTGAGGAACATTATCTATAATTTCATCAGCCAATAAAAACATATTAACATTAAATGTATAGGCAGTTTTGGGAACATCCTCTGCCCTGGGAAAGAACTCAGGCCAATCAATCCTTTGTTGTTGTATATTTTGTTTATTCATAGGAACTGCAATCATAGCAGGCGGCATCTCTAAAGGTGTTTCTGAGCCATGAAAACCCCAATGTCCATCCATTCCAATCCCTTTTAATTGAATTATATAGGAATTCTTCTCTCTCAGATTCAGTAACTCTTCTTGGTAAGCTATACTTATTTCTTTATCTTTATCTGTTCCGGTTAATTCTAAGAGATGAATGTAATGCAATTCTCCACACAAATTCCTCAATGGTTTAAAAAGTTCATTTTCTAACAGGTAGCGAAAAGTTACGGAAAACTTTTTGCTGTTCCGAGATATAGGGTAATCGTCAAACTGAAAGAAATGGGTCTTCTTTATTATTTCTCGCAAAAACCTATCTCTCTCTACCCTCTCAATCAAAGCTTGATAAAAGGGGAAACCACTTGGTGCGGCCATTAACCATAAAACTATTATTTTATCTTGAACATATTTTTCTTTTATAACCTTAGTTATATGATCAACTGTCATTTTCCCCATTAAAGACTCGTTTTTTACTATGTTTACTTTAACTGTACCACTATAGATAATATGTTCTTTTTGCATACTTTTATCTTTAAACCCCTTTCTTAATTAACCAAGATGCTTGATTAAGGGGATATATTTTTCTTCTAATCGACGGTTTTTTTCGTCACCTCCGGGAAGATTAGCACTTGTCCAAATTGGTGGCTCTATTCCCATAGAAACTAACTCTCTCACCGTCTCTGCCATTAATAGATTTATGGCAAAGGCATTGCAAAAGGTCGAAGTTGGTCCAACCTTTTGTGAACAACTCTCTACCTCTATAACCGCATCACCATAAGGCAAATGGCAGTTAATAAAATAATCTACTTCCTGGTAAAGATTTTTGCCGGTAGGGTGACGTGAGGGATGATCTTTTGGAACGACATCAGCAAAAGAATTAGAAGTTATCCCGATGGTAATCATCTTTCTTCTTCTGGCTTCCAGGACTGTATCGATACACATGGAATTAATACCATATGCATTCACAATAATAATAACTTCTCCCGGTTTTTTACCAACCCTATAAGCATCTAATACTTTAATGGCATAACCCGGAGTCCTTTCGATAATATTAGAACGCTTGGCACCATGAATCAGATTTACTCCGGCATCAAGTATTGCATTTATAGGAGCAAGACCACCGGCTCTCCAGAGGACTTCCTCGGCAGCCATATTGGAATGCCCCCCGGGGCCTATAACGTGAACCGGTTCTTCACTAGCTATAGATTTCGCAACTATTTTGGCTGCCTTCTTAATTATCACACTTTCCTCGGAAATTTCATTTAGAATATCGATTATTTTATTTTTGTAAAGAACAGCTAAATTTTCCATATTCTTCTCCTTTTAATAAAATCATTACTCAATTTACTGATAGTTGTTACAAACATAATAGCGCTGCAAACCGGTACAGCAGCGTAAGCATATCCAGTAGGGATATTCCACATATCAAAAGGTATCCTCATCCTTATTATACTCACTTTAAATCCTTCGATAATTAAGATGAATAAAAATATAGCCCTTCGTGCATATAAAACCGAAGTACCTAAAAAAATAGCCCAAATAAAGACTAATCGAGAAAAATCTGGAACCCAAAGCCAACTTATTCCCCAAAAATAGCGCAAGGAAATCTTTAAAATATTTAATAGAAAAAGAGTGATGAAAAGAACGCCTACTAAAAGTTCTATTCTTTTCAGGAAAGGGTATAAGGCCACACGTGACGGACAAGCTTTTCAAACTTGATATCAGCAATCTTAGCCTCTAAAAATAAAAGTGCACCAATAGGGGGAGTAAGTAATCCGATCATTAAGTTTATCACCACTATCACCCCAAAATGGGTTGCATCAATTCCCAACTGTAAAGCTATCGGAAGTAAAACCGGAAAGAAGATCAACATTACTGGTACTGCGTCAAGGATACACCCCATAAATAGGAAAAATATATTCGCTAATATTAAAAACTCAAATTTACCTAAATGCAATAGGTCTATTAAATTTCCCAGCTGAACTCCAACTTGTTCAAAAGCCACGATATACTGGTAAATACCCACCACGGCAAAAATAATCATTATGGAAGCTGAGAATACACCCGCCTTAGCAAAGATCCTCGGAATATCCTTAAATTTAATGCTTTTATATATAAACAGAGATATCAGTAAAATATACAAAATTGAAAGTACTGCTACTTCAACCAGAGTAACTATCCCCAAAATTATACCCAAAATAATAATTAAAGGAGCAATTATAGCCAGGATGGTGTCCTGTAAAAGACGATGTAGGGTTTTTGCGGTAAGTTTCTTTTTTACCACCGGGTAATCTTTTGTTCTGCAATTAATTACCACCATTATACTCAAGACCAAACCCATCATTAACCCAGGAATTACTCCACCAAGAAACAATTTACCGATAGATATCCCGCTAATTACTCCTATAAAAACCATGGGGATACTGGGAGGAATTATCGGTCCGATAACTGCAGCTGCAGCATTTATTGAAGCGGCAAATGGTTTATCATATCCTCTTTCTTCCATAGTAGGTAAAAGCACTGAAGAAACGGCACTGGCATCAGCAACAGCAGAACCTGATACTCCGGCCATAATTACATTTACCACAATTGCCACAAAAGCTAACCCTCCCTTAAAACGCCCCACAAAATATTCTGCAAACTCCGCTAACTTTTTAGTTATTCCCGCTTCATTCATTAATTCTCCGGCAAGCATAAAAAAGGGAATGGATACTAAAGACATAGAATCTATCCCGGAAACAAGATGGGAGGCTAAAATTTTCAAGGAAAATTCGCCTCTAATTAAAATATAAATAAGTCCACTAACTCCCATTGCTGACCAAATACTAAAGCCGATACCAATTAGAAGAAATAACATTATAAATAGCAAAACAATCATACTTTTTTTCCCTTGTTTAAAGATTATTAAAGGCAGGAGATACTAACAATTAATACTTCATACTATATTAATAATAGCATTTCCTGCCTTCTTTTATAAATATAATCAGTCTTAACATAGTAATCCTGGACTTCATAAAGACTCTTGGATAGAACCACTAACGCTCCATTTTCTTGAGCATCTACTACGCCCGTCTTTAGAGCCATATAAAGTTCAGCAAAAGGAATCTGTTGAGGTAAAGCGCCAAGTGCCTTCATAGCGGCCAAAACTGTTGGACTCGCTGCTGTTCTAATTTTCAAACCTTTAAAACCGCTAGCATCCTTTATTGGTCTATTTTTAGTGGTTAACCCACGAGGAGCGGTATCTCCATTGATGTTTATTATTTTTATTTTAGTTTCTTTTTCAGCTTTTTCAATGATAGGTTGGAAAAAATCAGACAGAAGAGAATTTCTCATATGCTCATAATCCCTATACAAGAAAGGAATGGCAGTAATTTCAAATGCTTCTCCACCCTTTATCCAGGCAAATGTATTAATCCCTCCGTAGACCATCTCCAAATCTCCGGTCTGCATCTGGACAAACATCTCTTTTGGGCCGCCAAGTTGACTATTGGGATACACTTTAACTTCAATTCTTCCCTTAGACTTTTCTTCTACTAAATCCTTAAACTTAAGAGCAGCAAGATGGGTGGGGTGAGAAGTATCTCTAATATGTCCAAGTCTAAGTACAATCTTCGCCTCCTGGCCGGCAGAAAAGGCAGAACTTGTTACCAGTAAAGTTATAAAAAATACGGTTACTACAATACAAACGATTAGTTTTTTCATTTCATTTCCTCCTAAATTAAATAATATTAATTTTCCTTCTTA
>NBMG01000090.1 GCA_002084865.1 Candidatus Atribacteria bacterium 4572_76 | reverse complement strand
ATCGCAACCTTATTTTGTCTGTCTGTCGCCTTTACGCTTCTAGTTACTTTTTGTTTACCAGGTATATTCTCTCTGGTTTTGGCAATAATATCTTTAATACTGTTTGTCGCTTTTATTTATACCTTTTTTAACAGAGAGAAATATTATTAAAAAGAGAGGATATAATGAAATCCAAGCGTTACCTAATTACAGTCATCGGTTTATTTGTAATTACTACAATCATTCTATTTACTGTTACATATTTTGGAAGTGCACCACCAAAAAGCAAGGAAATAAATGAGCTTGAATATGTAACGCCTGAAGAAATCGGCTGGTCATCTGTAAAACTGGCGGAAGCAGAAAACTATGCAGAGCAAATCGGATCTGCGGCAGTTATGGCTCTCTATGAAGGGAAGGTATTCTTTTCCTGGGGGAAGACTAAACAAAAGTACCTGATCCACTCTATTAGAAAACCCTTTCTTTGCGCCCTATATGGCATATATGTAAAACAAGGATTGATCGATCTTGATAAAAATTTAGGTGAACTGGGAATAGACGATATTCCTCCTGGTCTTACACCCATAGAGAAGCAAGCCACAGTATGCAGGATTTCCTTTTAACAGATGGCCGATATCAGTACGAATGGAAAAAGTCAAAACACCCTGCCTATCATTTTAGGATGACTGCCAGAGATATGGCCAGATTTGGATTGCTTTATCAAAATAAGGGAAAATACGGAGATTTACAGATCATCCCTCCGGAATGGATTACAGAGAGCACAACCTCTTATTCGATTAACAATTTAAACGGAGATGGCTATGGGTATATGTGGAGTATAATCCCCGAAGAAGCAGGATTAGGAAATGGTTTTTATCATACAGGAACTGGCGTGCATTTTCTGGCTGTATTACCTGATGCAAAACTGGTATTAGTTCATCGCGTAGACACAGATAAGGATTTTGATATTACCTGGAAGGAGATTCGCCAGCTGATGTATATGATAGGAGAAGCACGCATCTCCTCCAATTGAATTTTGTTGTGGTGATACAGGGGATAACCATTCTCTTACTATCTTTTTTATAGGAGATAAAAAATATATGAAGACCGATAATTATTCCGAGAAGAACAGGGAAGCTTGGAATGAAGCAGCCAGTGTGCATAGAAAGAACAGAAAAGTAGATTATAGGGTATTATTTAAGAATAAAAATTACTCTGTGCTGGATAGCACGCTATCATCTCTTCTTAATAAGATATCATTGTCCGGTGGAACTGTTGCCCAGCTTTGCTGTAATGACGGACGCGAACTGCTGTCGATAGTGAACACTACAGGTGCGACGGGTGTCGGTTTTGATATCTCAGATGAGTTTATTGCAGAGGCGAGCGCAATTGCTAAATCCGCCAATCTCAACTGTCGATTCGTAAGGGCTAATATTTATGATCTTGATACCGAATATGATAATACTTTTGATTTAATCCTCTTCACTGCAGGGGCATTAACCTGGTTTCATGATCTTGGGAGGCTGTTTGAATTAGTTGGAAGGATGTTGAAGCCGGAAGGGTATCTTGTAATTTATGAAATTCACCCTTTCACCAATCTGTTGGCATGGAAAGATGAACCTGTTTATGAAGCGACGAATCCCTATAAAATTGTCTATAAATATTTCCGGGATACCCCATGGGTTGACAATAATGGAGCTGACTACATCGGAAAAACCACGTACAAATCTAAGACATTTACCTCATTTGCCCATAAGCTATCTGATATCATAACGGCAATAGGCTCCAACGAAATTATAATTAAGGAGTTTACCGAGTATCCGCACGATGTATCGGCAGCCCTTGAAGGTTTGGAGAAGGACAAAATCGTTCCTTTGTCTTACACTATTCTCGGTCGGAAGAGTAAAAAATAACCCAATTGAAAAAATTAAGAGGCATTGTCTTATCTAAATAAAAAAAGGGACGGTTATTTATGCTGAGTAATTAAATAATTTTTTCTTTTAATTTTATATATGATTTTTGTAACTTATCTATATCAAAAGGTTTGCCATGTCCGGGAAATAACTCTTGAACTTTCGTATCAAGCAGCAGCTTCCAACTTTTTAGTAATATTGCTATATCCTTTGCAAAAGGTGGAAACACCGTAGATTTATTGATAGGAAGTATATTAAAACAAGTATCTCCCACAAAGGCTTCTCCCAAATCAAATACCACTGATAACGAACCTTCTGTATGTCCCGGTGTCGGTATTATCGAAGCATTAAAACCAAAATTCTTTAAGGAGTAAGTTTCCGAGATTCTGATATCAGCTTCAACAGGCGGATAACTTATAGCTTTGGGGAATAAATTTCCCAGATAAGAAATTAGCTTTCCGGATATATTTGTTCCCTTGGGGATGGAAATAATTCCCTTCTTTAGAAGTTCATATTCATTGTTGCTTACTATAATTTTTGCCCCGGTAAAATCTTTTATTTCTTTTAAATTTCCCACATGATCATAATGAACATGAGTAATAACAATAAGTACAATATCCTGAAGATTTATTGATTTTTTTCTAAGAGCATTTAAAAATGTTTTTACAGTATTTGGGAAGCCGGTATCTATTAACAGATATCTCTTTTCACCTTTAATAAGATATACATTGGAATTGCCAAGAAGAATCCTATTTATTTTTTTTATTTTCTTATACTCCTTAAATTATTCAAGAGATATTCCGGATAATGTTATTGAATCTATAACGTCTTTATCATATTCTATACGTCACTCTAATACCAACAAAATCTTTTAGTCCCCGTAGTGTCAGCACACATAAAATGTGTTTTTAATTACAAGATATTAGTTATGTAGATAATTTATTTCTTGCTTTAAATATTGGAAAAAGTCCCAATGATAAATTAGAGGTAGCATGAAATATTATAGCTGCAAATACACTTCCGTTAGTTTTTAGAAACAAAATAGTTATCAATATTGTAATTAAAGTAGTGAAAATAACATATCCGGCAAAGTTAATATTTTGTTGAGCAGAGCCTTTTATAAAGAACAAAGGTAAATGCCAAACAGACCATATTATGCCAAGAACAATACTTGAAGTAAATGGATTATAAATGCGAAGCAATCTATTTAGAGCAAATCCTCTCCATCCAAATTCTTCACCTAAAGGTCCACCCAGAAAAAGTATATAAAAAAATACTATAAAAATTAATAATGGATTTTTTAGTAGACTTTCCATTAGAAGAAGCTCATAATTTATGTTCCAAATAATTTTAGTAAAAAAATATGAACATACCAAAATACCTGGCACTAATATGAACATGTAAAAATATAATTTTATATCAAACTTGAAAAGAATTCCACGTTTTAAAAAGTATGTGAGATCTTTTCTGCCGCCATATAAAAATGTAAGTATTAAAGCTACGACAGAAGGGGCATAACTACCGAAATGTTTAAATGTTTCATTAGAAATTGATACATTAATTATTTCATATGATTTTAAAACTGCCATAGACCATATAATCCAGGAACCTAAAAACGAAAATATGAAAAAATTTTTCAATTGTTTTGTGACCAGTTTCAAAAATACTTACCTCATGAATATATTTACTATTGCGCTTAAGATTTCGGGGTTTTGCCAGGAATCGAAATTGGCTCTACTGATATGTTTCATTTTTTACACGTATTAATTCTCGGTTAAATTTTTCCGCTTCTCCCATAAAAGGCGTATGGGCTGATTTTTCAAATCTCACCAATTGTTTACCTTTTGGAGCATCGAGCATTTCGAAGTATTCTTCTACCAATTGTAAGGGTGTGTTATAGTCATTTCTGCCGGAGAAAAAATAGACGGGAACAAGTAACCGCGGAACTTCTTGGATTAAATTGAAAGATAGGGAAGATTTCCACATGGGTCCGCTTCCTCTATTTGCTCCCTGGAACCAGGCAATATAATCGCTTAATCGGTATTCGGGGGCGCGCAACGCAATCCAGGCCAGTTTTACCATACTCACATCCATTCCACCACCATAAGTATCAACCATCTTGGCGAAATTTACGTAATCTTGGTGGACAGTAAACGGAGGTGTACCCAATTCTTCCAGATACTTAAAATCTTTCGGCTTTCCTTTTTCTTCGATTTGCTTATACAGCCAGGTGTAAGAGACATTATGACTTAATAGGGGATTCACTATCTGGCTTACTGCTACATATGCATAGTAATCATCCGGATAAGTATAAACCAATTTACTACCCAACTGTGTACCCCAGGAATGGCCTATTAGATATATTTTCTCTTTGTTGAAATGTTTTTTTAGGTATTGGGTTAATTGGTGAGCATCATTAAGAAATTGTTCAAAGGTCATAGTTTGGTTATCAAAATTACCAGGATTCGATTTTCCCGCTCCGCGCTGATCCCAATGAACTACGATAAAATCTTTTTCCAATGCTCCGTTAAAATAATGAGCCACCGGCATTTGGGCGGATCCGGGCCCACCATGTAACCAAAGCAAAATCGGATTGGAAAGATTATTTCCTCTTATTAATATACACTGATTAATATCACCAAGTTCAACCATTTCTAAGGAAGCAATACTTTCTGGTATTACATTTCCTTTATTATCCTTAATTGGCGGAGTTGAGCTATGTGATTGCTTCAAAGCAATAATATATATAAATAACAGTAATATTACACTAAAAAATATCCAACTTTTTGCTAATCTCATCTAATTTCTCCTGCAAGTTTTGTTACATAGAGCAGAGATAACGTCCTACTTTATTCATATATTCCTTATACTCTTCTCCAAATTCTTTTATACACCATCTTTCTTCCGAAAGAATAATCCAATGTACTGATATCTGGAAAACTATCAATATAATAAAATAGGTTAATGAATTTATCAATAATCCACATCCTATAAAGTAAATAAAATAAGCAACATACATTGGGTTGCGGGATATCTTATATAACCCTTTTAAGTTTATTCTATTTTCTTTTGGTTTTGCAAAATCAATTATTGATATTACATATAACACCAACCCTAAGAGATAAACAGATAAGCCAAGATATGACCAGGTATTTTTTATTTCAATTTTCACAAATAACAAATATACAATCATAAAAGTGTTAGTTATCTGGTAAACCCAAAAAGCTACCTTTTCTTTCCCTTCGCATGGTGGGAAATATGCCGCCCGTTTCAGTGCTTCTTTATTGATAATGCTTAGAAGTCCAAATCTAATCAAAAGAATGGGTATAATTAAAAAAATACCATTCATCTCTTTATCCTCCGACTTTGCTAAAAAATCTTCTCAGCGTACCTAAATCCTCAGGCTTTAGTTTTATTTTTCGGTTCGAAGCCATGTTTATATATTTCAATTAGTTCATCAACCGTTGATTCAAGTTCTTTATCAGAGATGGGTAATTTTAAAATACCTCTCTCAATAAGATTTATATAATTAAAATTAAACTTTATGCCCATATATGTGCCAAAATTCATGCTGATTTGATTGATTATACAAGTAATAAGGTCTATATCTATGTCTTTTCTGATCTGCCCTCTTCCCTGAGCTGTAATAACATATTTCTTTAAAAAATTGCGCTTTTTCTCTTTCATATTCATAGCAATTTCTCTCATTTCTTTATCGCTGCGGTTATGTAATGCATTATAGGTAAATAAACTTTTCCCGAGGTTTTCTAAATCATATTTTACTGCCAGGAAGATAATTTGTTTATATAGCTTATAAAAATCCTCTATGGAAGAATCAAGGTGTCGGTCTATATAAGATAATTTTCTATTAGTAACAAAGTCAATTAAATAAAGATATAATCCTTTTTTATTTTTAAAGTACTGGTACATACTCCCTTTGGCAATACCGGCTTTTTCTACAATACGGCTTAGCGAAGCAGCTTTATAACTGTGTTGGGCAAACTCAAGAAGAGAAATGTTAATAATCTTATTTCTTTTTTCCTCAGGTAAATTAAAGAAAGTTTGTTTGGGCATTTTTTATTTTCTCCTTCATATGACTGTTTAGTCACATTATATATTTTTAAGATACAATTGTCAACCCCACAGATATAGTATCGAGTGTATAGTGCTTTAGCGTAGAGCGTACAGCGTATAGCGGATAGTGAAGAAAAAAGAGAAAGAAGAAGAAAGATAAGGTTGTAAGGTACAAGTAGGGGCAGACCTTGTGTCTGCCCGAAATAAATAATGTGTTGTAGGAGCTCGATTCATGGAAATAGTAAACTAAAATGCACCTAAGGTGGAGAATAAAAATGCACCTTTAAAGGGAAACAGTGATATTTAAAAGGTAAAATATATTTTTTAAAAAAAATTAAAAAAATTTAAAAAAAAGCTTGACATCTCCGAAAGAGTGTATTATAGTGTGACGGATTAGT
>NBMG01000089.1 GCA_002084865.1 Candidatus Atribacteria bacterium 4572_76 | reverse complement strand
GTAATGCCTTCCATCATACAACCGTCCCCTAAAAGGGTATAAGTATGGTGGTCTACAATTTTATAATCCTCGGTATTAAACCTGGCGGCTAACATCTTTTCTGTTAGAGCCATTCCCACGGCATTGGCAAAACCCTGTCCCAGAGGTCCGGTTGTAACTTCCACCCCGGGAGTTTCTCCGTATTCAGGATGACCGGGAGTTTTGGAATTAAGCTGTCTAAATTTTTTTAAATCCTCGAGTGATAATTCATATCCCGAAAGGTATAACAGAGAATACAACCAGGCTGAACCATGTCCGGCAGATAGCACAAAACGGTCGCGGTCCGGCCAATCCGGAACAGAAGAATCGTATTTAACCCTCTTACTGTATTAGCGATTTTATAAAACAATTTAAAAGTTCCTCCTTCTCTTTTGAATACTGACATGTAATATTTTACACTTATTTTTTTTCTTCTACAAATTTTTTTATTTTATATTTTATGGTTGCAACCCAAAAAATAAACAAAGAAGGGCACAATTCATTGTGCCCCTACAACGAGGACGAAGTTATAAATGAAACAAACAAAATATTAAAGATTAGTCTGGGATTGTAGAGGAGGATATATCATTATTCAGAACATATGACAATAGACCGTTCTCGACGGTAATAACAGCTTTTTCCTGCTCAATTATATTGCTGATACCCCTGGTCTTATATCTTAATAGGCTTCCTGCTTCGAGCGAATATTTGCATCCCGTAATAGTAACTCCGCTAACTTTTTCATCTAAGGGAATCAAAGAAAGCCCGGCACCTATTTTTCGAAAAAATATTTTTTCTCTTTCTATTATCCCCATTTCCAGACCTGGTTCCTTAATAAATGCGGTCATCCCATTTCTAAATGGAGTGCCAGTTCACCATCAGTTTCGCCTTTTTCAGCAGGGAATTTTATAATCTTAGCTCCCAATTTTTCATAACGTTGATATTGCGCCTTAGTGAGCGAATCAAAATCACCTATAATCACATCGGGCAAAAAACCCATACTCTCTAATAATAAGGCTCCGCCATCAGCTGCAATAAAAAACACATCTTTTCCTCCGATTAGTTTCTTATATCCTTCCTTATTCCCTTTTAACTCTCCGTTTAAGACAACAACCACTTTCTTTATTGACATAAATTATCCTTTTATCTTTGGTTTTCACTCTCACTAATTACCAGAATCCGACCAGCATATAAGGTAAAGGATAATCCAACACCAGTTGTGCTGGATGAATAATGTAAGGACCAAGTGCTAATTGAACTAAACCATACACTGCTCCAGCCATCATACCCGGGCCGGCTCCCCAGCGAAAAGCTATAATTAAAATCGGCAGCATTTCGACATTTCGAGATTAACTGACCCTCCTTGAGGCATCCTCCACAAAACAATAAAATTAAAAATAGCAGCCAATGCCACCGCCATACCAATTTCTGTCATAATCCTTATTTGATTTCTTTTCATTATAAATCTCCCTCTCCTCTAAATTAAATTATTTCAAATAAAAAAACCGCAGACCTGATCTTTTAATCAAAACTGCGGTTTAATCAAAATGTTGTTTTAATTCCCTCCGCTGGTATTACCCAGATCAGGTCATAAGGGTCTGTTTATTAAAAACACTCTCAGCCTTAACAAGCTCCCCTATTCTATTATTCTATTTTTTAAATACATCTAAAACGGCTGGTCCATTTTTTCATATATTAATGGTAAAATACCAAATTAGTATCTGCGATATTCGCTTCTTGGTCTCGGTGGGCGGGCTTCGTCAATCTTCAAAGGACGACCTTCGAAATCGGTATTATTCAAAGCGTCTTTGGCTTTTTCAGCTTCTTCCGAAGAAGACATTTCTACAAATCCAAAGCCTTTTCCTTCGATGATGTTAACACTCTTAACTTCACCATAAGCGGAGAAAAGTTCACTTAATTGATCATTAGTTACGGAGTACTTAAGATTCCCTACGTATAATTTACTACCTTCCATTTTTCCTACCTCCTTTTCGTTATTATTTCTCTTTAGTCCAATAACGTTCCTTATAGGAGGTAGAAACAAAATAATAATTCCAACCTCTTTAACGATAACATTATTAAAACACAAGAGATCCCTCATAAACAATCTCTGTTTTCAGAGGACTAATGGATTGTTTTTAGCATCTCTTTTTAGTAAGAAGGACCAGCCATTTATATTAACTTTTCTTATTATATTTTACCTTTTTCAGCAATTTTGTCAAATTTTCTTTTATAAGTATCTAGTATATAGTCTCGAGTATCGAGTAAAAACAAAGAAAAATAGCATAGGAAAAAGAAGATGGGAAAGCAAAAACAATAAATATTCTTTTCTTTATCTAACTACCTCACTAAAGTTTACGCTAACTTCGTATTTATATTCGTATTGCCTATCCCATGAAGAAGGAGAAAGATAATAGAGAAAAAGAAGATAAAGTTTACACTAACCTACTTTCTTCTCAGAACTTTTACAACTGCCGGTAAAAAATCACAGACATCTTCCTTGGCTACTACTTCAGCTAAATAGTCAAGATGGGTAGACATAAAATTAACAATGATTAATTTTCCCCCTCTGTCCAGACAATATTGGGGTAACATATTCACCGGACTAACTTGAAGTGATGAACCGATAGTTAGCATTAAATCCGCCCGCATAGATTGATAAATAGCACTATCTAAATTGGGAAGCATCTCCCCAAAGAGGACTACGTTTGGTTTAAACACTCCGCCACATTCACAGTAAGGGACATTCTCTTCACTTGTTTCTATTTTTTTTAGCAACAACTCCGAAGAGATCATCTTTCCACATTTTTGACAAACAGCTTCCCTTAAAGTCCCATGAACTTCAATGATTTTCTTCGAACCTGCCCTCTGGTGCAGGTTATCGATATTTTGGGTGATTAGGTATTTAACATAACCCATCTCTTCCAGCCGGGCAATAGCCTTGTGTGCAGTATTAGGAGAAACCCGAGATAACATCTCAATACGAGGTCGATAAAAATGATAAAAACGCTGTGGGTTTTCCTTAAATGCAGTTATAGAGGTAACTTTAAAGGGGTCTACTTTCTCCCAGATGCCTTTACCGGGAGTTCTAAAATCTGCTATTCCTGACCCGGTGCTTACTCCTGCCCCAGTTAGTACAACTGTATATTTAGATTCTTTAATTAATTCTGCTACCCGGTTGATTTTTTCGTTATTAATTATATTTTCCATTTAAAATGCCTATAACTTCGAAGTTGGAGGAAAATTAACTACCGCTACAATCTGTCGGTTAAGCAAATCTTTTTTAGAATATAATTTGGTAATCTGGGCAGACGAGACTTTTATACCTAACTCTCCAAAATCAATCTTTACTTTATAGGAGGGACTTCTGGCTTCCTCAAAATCTTTTACTTCAATTATTTTGCCAACCCGGATATCTATTTTCTGAAAATCTTCAAATGTTGCCATAATTATTTACCACCTTTTGATTTCGTTAATGAGCTGTCAATACTCCCCATTCCAATCTGGTATCACTTACCGGTAATGCATCCAATACACCTTCTTCTATCACTTTTCCTTTGGGGGTGGGAGAGGCTTTCCCAATCATCATATTTTCCACCTTTACCTTCCATCCGGCAGAACGAAAAGCTTTCAGTGCAGAATGTTTAAATAAAAATTTATCCATCCCAAATTTTTTTATTATTTTTGCATTTTCCTCATCATCCTCTTGGAAAAAAAAGGAAATGGCAAAAAATTTTCCTGAAATGATTCTCCTGAGTTCAAGGGTAATATTTCCAGGATTTTCGATATTTGCCAGCCCTAAATTCGTCGTCATCACTTCAACTGCCCCATCCTTAAAAGGAGTTCTCCGGGCATCAAAGGCCAATAGGCTTACCTTATCATACAAATCAAAAAATTCCAGCCATTTACGATTACGATATAAAATACGAGGGCTAAAATCTGTAATTATAATTGCCTGTTTTAATTTACGCAACATAATTTCGGCAAATTCAACCCGTCCCGAAGCAAGATCAACAATAGGGCAATCAAATGAGGAAAGCTGGGCAATCAAGTAATCTATTTGGGAGTTAAAACATTTTAGATATTCCGGAGTATACGTCTTTGATAGTGCTACATCAATCGTTGCTTTAGCCAGAAAGTATTTTCCCCTTTCTTCTAAAATTGAAGCCCTGAAATTTTGGTCAGCAGGATTAAGATCATTTAAGGGTACACCCATTAATTTTTTTTCGATTAAAGGATTTTTTTGAAGGAATTGTGCTAACTGACTACCTACCTCTTCCCAAAAATCATTACGCGGTAAATCAGGGGTAAGGAAAATGCCTATACCTTTTTGAACAGGATAAACTGCTTTGCAATTTTTACAAACTGCCTCGGCTTCTTCTATTCTATTCTCTGTACGATTACTGATTTTCCAAATTAGTTCACCATGGCAAGCCGGACATTCCAACATCTCTATCAGGAAATCTTGCATGTGCTTTCTCCTTATACTGCTGACATTATATCCTTATTATTAAAAAGGTAAAAAATGCATAAAAATATTCCTTTACTATTATACGCATATTTATTATTTTACCACAAACTAAATTAAATAAAAGATGTAACCAAAAGAGAGAGCTAAAATGCTAATAATGGTCAAATATAAAACTAATGTTTTGCCGTCAAAAGACTTTCTTAGGACTAAAAGAGCCCCCCCAACTGGTAACCGGCCCTGCTACGAGTAACACCATCCCCGCACCGACGTTCATGCCCTGAGAAATAAAAGCATGAACTAATGGCACACTGGCAGTAGAACAGATATACATTGCTAAGCCAAAGAAAAGGCTGAATTTGTATATTTTTTAGTATCAACATATTTTTCGGGATTTTCTTCAAAAACGGCCAGACAGTGGGCTGAACAAAAATAGTAATATTCCTCTTGGTGCCCTGTTTTTAATCCCTTATTCATATCCACACTCATTCCGCAAATAGGATCTACAGCCAGTTCCTTCTCCTGACAACAAGCAGGATTAGCCAAACCTTTGGGGTGATTAATTTTAAGTGAATTACCAACGATTCCCATAAGCAACCCCATTAAAATTACGGCAAAAAATATGAACACCGTAAACTTCAATCCTAAAAGGCCGTAACATACCAGAAGAGCAGTTACAGAAGTAGCGGGAGTAGCCACTAAAAATGCTAAAAAACAGGACCAAGTCTTGCTCCTTTTTGGTGCAGGCTTAATGCTATCGGAAGTGAACCTATACAGCAGACAGGAAGAATTGTCCCGGCAAGAGTAGAATAGAGAATAGGTTTTATGCCTTTTCCGCCGAGATGTCTTTCCACCAATTTCGCTGGAATAAATTCATGAATCAAACCACTTAAAAGAAATCCTATAAATAGAAAAGGCAATACTTCAACAAGATATCCTTTAAATACTACAAGAAATTCGGTTAATATATTCATGTTCTATCAAATAAGTATTAATTTTAAAAAATAAACTTTATTCCTTTTTTTATTTCTACATATAAATAGATGTTTTATTATAAACTATTTTAACTTTTACGGAAGACATTTTCCACATATTGACCTAAATAGTGAAGTGTTAAAGTAATGTTCACTACAGTCATACGAATTGGTATAGTAGTATTATATTCCAGATAACCTTTTTCATCAAATTCCCTCGCCCTTACTAAACTCCTTCTTACTTTTATTAAAAAATAAACTTTCTAATTCTTTTTTCCTCTTTTCTATTCGTTTATCTATATGTTTGGTAATTTTTTCTAATTTCTCCAATTCTTTAATCCTTTCCTTCAGCTTCTCTTGTTCTTTCATAACAAAACGAATAGCATCCGCTATAGGGTCAGGTAGTTTACCATGCTCTAACGCTTGAATTTCCTTCGCACTAAATCCTATTCCAATCCTGCCGGGAACTCCTACTACTGTTGAATTAGGAGGAACATCAGTAACCACCACCGAACCCGCACCTATTCTTGCATTATCACCAATATTTATTGCACCCAAGACTATTGCTCCAGCACCAATTACAACATTATTTTCCAGAGTAGGATGACGTTTCTTTTTTTCTAAACTTGTTCCACCTAAAACCACTCCCTGATACATTAGAACATCATCCCCAATTTCGCTTGTTTCACCTATCACCACACCCATACCATGGTCGACAAAAAATCTTCTTCCGATTTTGGCTCCGGGATGTATTTCAATGTCAGTAATATGACGATTAATATGTGAAATTATGCGGGCAATGGTATACATCTTCTTTCTGCTAAACCAGTGGGCAATTCGGTGAAGCCATATTGCATGAAGCCCAGGATAACAAAGCACTACTTCTAATGTATTCTTTGCCGCCGGATCTTTAGCAAATATATTTTGAATATCTTCTTTTAAAGTCTTGAACATTAATAATGAACCTCCATTGCTCTTAACGGACAGGCAGGTAGACACAATTCACATGCAATACACTTATTTTCGTAAAAATGAACTTTTCGGGTAGATGTATCAAGAACTAGGGCTTCGGTTGGACAAACTGTTATACAAACGCCACAATGGGTACATCTGGTACTATTCCGGATAATACCTTGTGACAGTGACTGAACTATTACCCCTAATTTTTTGAGATAATTTATTCCTTTATTATAGTTTTCCTCTTCCCCGGAAAGGCCTAATATAAGAAGCCCTTCTTCTTTAGGTCTAATATATGCTTTTAGAATATTAAATTCTAAATCAAAGTGCTTTGCCAGGTTACAAACAATTGGCTGGTCAACTAA
>NBMG01000006.1 GCA_002084865.1 Candidatus Atribacteria bacterium 4572_76 | reverse complement strand
AGTTTATCAGAAGAAGTGGAAGCATTAAAATCTGATAAATCTGTAGAAAAAATTGCCCGAGAGGAATTAGGCCTTACTAAACCTGATGAAATATTGATTAAAGGCATTGAAAAATAAAAAACGTATCTAGTATCTCGTGAATCGTATCTCGTGAAGAAGAAAGAATCTAGAAGTTAGAATAAAATTGTATCTTGTGAATAGTATACAGTAATTAAATAACTAATAAGATTAAAAAATGATAAAGACTTAGATATCTTATACTCTTTTCTCTAACGAGATACAAGATACGAGATACGAACAACGAAATAAATATAACTTTCAGTTATCTGATACGAGATACGAACAACGAAATAAATATAACTTTCAGTTATCTTAAATACTCACAATTATTTTTAAATTAGTATTTTGTAATTATTGTATATAATGCTATTGACGATTTAAAAGATTTATCATATAATGGATTGCAGTCTGCCGGAGTGGCGGAATAGGTAGACGCACAGGACTTAAAATCCTGCGAGCTGTAAGGTTCGTGCCGGTTCGATTCCGGCCTCCGGCACCTACAAAGGTAATTATTGTTTGTTAGTGTTAACTTTAGTGAGGTAGTTAGAGCGAAAGAAGAAATCTAATTTTTCTATCTTTCCTTTTTCTTTCTTTACTCGATACTATATACTCGATGCTTGATACTGTTTTGTAAATTTGGCTTTGTTTGAAAAAAATGCTAAAATTATTATGTACAAAATAAATATATTACAAATATCAGAATACGGCGCGGGGTGGAGCAGTCAGGTAGCTCGTCAGGCTCATAACCTGAAGGTCGGTGGTTCGAATCCGCCCCCCGCAACCAACTTCTAAAAACCTCTATCATTTGATTAAGAGGTTTTTTGCTAATACAATAAAAATAGTGAACAGTGAATAGTCGTTAGTATTTAGTATAACGTAGAGTGTACAGGGTTTAGCGTATAGTTTTAAATTAGCAAGATGCTTGCCCTAATTATAAACTAAAAAGTTAAAACTAAAAACGAAAAACAATAATTCAAAATTCAAAACTTTTTCTCTAACACTTAATTTCAAGTTTTGTTTTTGTTTCTTTATCTCTTCATTTTCAATACATAGCATGCAAGATAAGAAAGATGAAACTCAATAAATAAAACAATTTATTTAAATTTTAAATTTTGAGCTATGGTTTTACGTTTTGCGTTTTTTGTTTTTAACTTGGTTACTAAATACTATTCACTATTCACTAACGACAAATCTTAGGCGGTGTAGCTCAGATGGCTAGAGCATGCGGTTCATACCCGCAGTGTCCTGAGTTCGAATCTCAGCACCGCCACCAAAATATTTATTAAAAAATTAAAGGTCTTTCTAAATAGAAAGGCCTTTAATTGCAAAAGGACAAAAAATGTTAGAAGAGAAGGTTCAGCAAACTATACGAAAGTTTGATATGCTCTCTTTCAATGACAGAGTCCTGATAGGAGTATCAGGAGGTCCTGACTCGGTAACCCTTCTAAATGTTTTACTATCTTTTAAAAAAAGATATAGCCTGTCATTTTTTATTGCCCACCTTAATCATATGCTTAGAGGAAAAGAATCAGATGAAGATGTAAATTTTGTTAAAAATTTAGCCCAAAAGTTAGACTTACCTTGCGAAGTTAAAAGCTGTAATTTAACAAAAATTTCTCGGAAAGAACATTTAACTCTGGAAGAAGCTGCTCGTAAGTATAGATATAAATTTTATTTAGAAAGTGCTAAGAAGTTTAGGGCAAACAAGATTGCTCTGGGTCATAACGCCGATGACCAGGTAGAAACTGTTTTGATGAGATTTTTGAGAGGAAGTGGATTAGAGGGTTTGATGGGGGTTCCTCCGGTACGAGGCAAAATAATCAGACCTTTAATAGAGTGTAGTAGAGCAGAGGTTGAAGAATACTGTAAAGAAAATAAAATAGAATATAGGGTAGATTCGAGCAATAAAGAAGTTGTGTATTTTAGAAATAAAATTAGATTAGAGCTTTTACCTTTGCTTTCCAAAGGTTATAATAAAAATATAAAAGATACTATGCTGCGTCTTAGGAGTATAATTAGTGAAGTTTCAGAATATTTACACCAAGAGACAGAATTGCTATTTAAAGAAGTTGCAAGACGAGAAAGTCCCGAGACGGTAATTATTGATTTAAAAAAATTTACCTCTCTCCCCCTGGCTTTAAAGAGGAGAATAATTAGAAAATCTATTGAAGTGGTAAAAGGGAATCTTTATTCTATAAGTTTTAAACATAATAATGAAATATTAAAACTTACCAAGTACCAACTGGGTGAAAAAGAGATTTATCTTCCTGATAATTTAATGGTCAAGAAGATTTATAACAAACTGATTATTTACAAAAAAGAGATTTCCAAAGAACAAACAGAGGAGATGCCTACCCATTGGGAATACGATATATTAATTCCGGGGGAAACAGAGATTAAATCTTTAGGTATAAAGTTTGAAATGAAAATATTAGATTCCGCGGACATAAAATCTTCTTTATATCTTGCTGGAAAAAAATCTAAAGGAGAGTTTCTGGAATTTATTGATTACAATAAAGTTAAACTCCCTCTCAAATTAAGAAATAGACGGAGTGGAGATAGGTTTTATCCCTTAAAGATGAAGGGCTTAAAAAAAGTTAAAGATTTTTTTATTGATAATAAAATTCCTAAAAGTTATCGAAATTTAATTCCTATCCTGGTAGACAGTGAAGATAAAATAATATGGATTATGGGAATGAGACTGGATGACCGGATAAAAATTAACTCTGATACTAAAAAGGTGCTTTGCGTAAAGACAAAAATTAAGAATGTTTTTTGCAGGGATTTTTTTAATTTTTAATAAGAAAGGAGAAAAAATGTTAAAAAATAACGAAATTGACGAAATTTTAATCACAGAAGGAGAAATTAGAGAAAAAGTTATTGAATTAGGGGGAAAAATAACCCGGGATTATCAAGGTAAAGACTTGGTCTTTATAGGTGTACTAAGGATATTAAAAGATCTGGATGAAACTATTGTGGGTAAAGATGTTTTGGTAGTTGAAGATATAGTAGATACCGGATTGACTTTGGATTATCTGCTTCGGATATTAAAATCACGTAAACCTTCTAGCTTAAAAGTCTGTACCTTTTTAAATAAAAGTGCCAGAAGGAAAGTTAAGATTAAAGTTGATTATTTGGGATTCGATATTCCTGATAAATTTGTAGTTGGTTATGGTTTGGATTATGCAGGAAAATTTAGGAATGTCCCCTTTGTTTTTACCCTTAATCCTGAAATATACAAGGGAGAGTTGAAATAAAATCGTATCTCGTATTTCGTATCTCGTGAATCGTATCTCGCATTTAGTTAGCTAGTCAGTGGTTAATTGGTTATCTAGTTAAGAAATCAATACTGGGTTAGTATAGAGACACGGCATACTGTATTTTCTTGCGCTAATTAACGACTTAAAAATATTAGGCAGGCGGAAGCCTACCCTCGTGAAAACGGAGGATACTTGTTATACTTCGGACACGATGTATCGCATCTCCTCTCCTGAATCCTTATTTTCTTCACGAGATACTAGATACGAGATACGAGATACGATTCACGTTTGTTTTTATATAGGAAATATGCTAAAATTATTTTGCAATAAGAGTATAAAATAAATCTAATATAAGAAATTTGTGAAAAAAGGAGAAATTTTTCTTGGCTAAAATACCTAATTTTAATAAAAAAGACTTAAAGGGAAATAAAAATTATAGAAACATCGGTCTATATTTACTGATGTTAATTATTACAGTTTCAATTATAAGTTCATTTTTTGAGCCCAAATCTGCTATTCAACAGGAACTTACCTATTCGGAATTTTTAAAAGAAGTTGAAATAAACAATGTATCTAAAGTTACCATTGTCGATAATACAATTACCGGTATACTTATGGATGGTACAGAATTCTCTACTTATTCACCTGATGACCCGGAGATGATAAACACCCTTCGAAGTAAAAATATAGTAATAGAAGCTAAACCTCCGGTAAAGGTATCCTGGTGGATGCAGTTACTTTCATCTTTATTACCGATGCTTTTAATAATCGGAATTTGGCTATTTATGATACAACAGATGCAAGGTGGAGGGAATAAAGTGATGTCATTTGGGAAGAGCAAAGCCAAACTTTTAGGCAAAGAGACCCCCAAAACAACCTTTAAAGATGTGGCTGGAATTGATGAAGCTAAAGAGGAAGTTGAAGAAATAATAGAATTTTTAAAAAGTCCAGCAAAATTTAAGAAATTAGGAGCTAAAATACCCAGAGGAGTTTTGCTTTATGGCCCACCTGGAGCAGGTAAAACATTACTGGCTCGAGCTATTGCCGGGGAGGCAGGGGTTCCATTCTTTAGTATTAGCGGCTCTGATTTTGTAGAGATGTTTGTGGGGGTCGGTGCTTCCCGAGTAAGAGATTTATTTAAACAGGCAAAGGCAAATGCTCCCTGCATAATTTTTATGGACGAAATCGATGCTGTTGGCAGACATCGAGGAGCTGGTTTAGGAGGGGGACATGATGAGAGAGAACAGACTTTAAATCAGCTGTTGGTAGAAATGGATGGTTTTGATCAGAATCTGGGAATTATAATGATTGCTGCCACTAACCGCCCGGATATCTTAGATCCTGCTTTATTAAGACCGGGAAGATTTGATCGGCGGATTGTGGTAGATAGGCCTGATATTTTAGGCCGGGAAGCAATTTTAAAGGTTCATGCTCGAGGAAAACCCTTAGCTAAAGATGTAGATATAAAAGTATTAGCTAGAAGAACTCCCGGATTTGTCGGTTCTGATTTGGCAAATTTGGTAAACGAAGCAGCTTTATTGGCTTCTCGAAAAGGCAAAAAAGAAATCGGAATGGAAGAATTAGAAGTTGCTATAGACCGAGTTATTGCCGGGCCCGAAAGAAAAAGCAGACTAATTAGTGAGAAAGAGAAGGAGATAATTGCTTATCATGAATCAGGTCACGCCTTAGTGGCTAAGTTATTACCTAATTGCGACCCGGTACATAAAGTTTCGATTATCCCCCGAGGGAATGCAGCTTTGGGTTATACTTTACAGCTCCCTACACAGGATAGATATTTAATTAGCAAATTAGAGTTAATGGATAGATTAGCAGTTTTATTGGGGGGGAGAGTAGCCGAAGATATAGTATTTAAGGATGTCACTACTGGAGCTCAGAATGACTTAGAAAGGGCCACCAAAATTGCTCGTCAGATGGTAACCGAATACGGAATGAGTAACACTATAGGGCCTATTACTTTAGGCAGAAAAGAACACCAAATATTTTTAGGCAGAGATATTTCCGAACAACGTGATTATAGTGAGGAAATTGCTAATAAAATAGATAAAGAAGTTAAAAATATTATTGAAAGTGCCTATACTCGAGCTAAAGATATTTTAACTAAAAATAAAAGGAAATTAAAAAAGATTGCCCGTAATTTAATAGAAAGAGAAACTTTAGAGGGGAAAGATTTAGATGATTTGTTAAATGGAATAAAATTAGCTAATTTGACTAAATTTAAGGCAAACTTTTTATTGGTTTAAAATAGTCGTTAGTAGGACAGGCGTCTCGCCTGTCTATTAGTTCATTAACTAATAAGTCAAGAAACAAAGTAACTAGCTAACTAAATACTATCGAATATTCACTAACGACTAAGTTGAGGGGGGAAATGAAATGAAAGAGGAAGATATTGACAGAGGCAAAGAAAAAGAAGATAAACATGAAGTAGAGAAGAAGAAAAAGGAAGAATGGCACAAGCAAGAGAAGATGAGAATGGTTGAACAAAGGAAAGAGTATATGAATTATCTTAAAGGGGTGATGCACAAGAAGGGATTTAATCCGAAATTAAAGAAGGATAAATTTTTAGGCGGAGTAAGAGGAAGAGGATAAAAATTTTTTTAAAAAATTTTTAAAAAAAGAAGGATTTTTAATCCAAGATAGAGTATTTATAGTAATACAGGATGTTGATTCGCCTTTTCGAATACAAAGGACTTTTAAATGAAGCATAATTTTAATTTCTATGATTGATTGAGAAAAACAGAAAAAGCGAAAAGGCAGATTAAATTAAAAAGGGAGGTGTAAAAAAGAAATATAAATATTTAGAAAACTTTTTCTATTAAGTAATCAAAAAATAAAGGAGGAAAACAATTAATAATGAAGAAAAATATTCTAATTTTAATGTTATCTTTAGTATTGGTAATTGGAACTAGTTTAGCAGTATCTGCTGGGCCGGTAACCTTAAACTACAATTTAGGCGCAGAACCTCCAACTTTGGATCCCACTTTGGCAAGTGATACTACTTCTGTAGATGTAATAGAACAGCTATTTTTAGGTTTAACCGACTATAATGATGAAACTATGGAGGTTATTCCGGAATTGGCCACTTCCTGGGAATGCTCAGAGGATGGACTGGTTTGGGCTTTTCACATGAGAAAAGATGTAAAATGGAGTGATGGAAGACCGGTAACTGCTCATGACGTAGAATACGGAGTCAAAAGAACATGTGATCCTGCTAATGCTTCCGATTATGCTTATGTACTTTATATAATTAAAGGAGCTGAAGAAGTAAATACCGGTAAGGTAACTGACCTGAATTACGTAGGAGTAAAGGCAATAGATGATTATACCGTTCAATTTGCCTTAAATAATCCTGCTGGTTACTTTCCATCTATAGCTGGAATGTGGGTAGCCAGACCTATACCCAGATGGACTATTGAAAAATATGGCGATAAATGGACTGACCCTGAAAATATAGTTACTAATGGACCTTATCTTTTAAAAGAATGGAAGCATGAAGATGAAATAGTACTGGAGAAAAATCCTGATTATTATGATGCTGATAAGGTACAGATAGAAAAAATACATTGTCTGATGATCGTAGAAGATTCTACTGCTATGGCAATGTACGAGGATGGTAAATTAGATTCAGTAAATGTACCCTTGGAGGATTTAGATAGAATAAAAGCTGATCCAGTACTAAGTAAAGAATTATTTATTGCGCCTCGATTATGTACCTATTATTATGCATTTAATAATAGCAAACCACCGATGGATAATCCTTTAGTCCGCAAGGCATTTTCTGCTGCTATTGATAGGCAGAGCTTAATAGATTACGTTACCAAGGGTAATCAATTACCCGCTACTACCTTTACCTGTCCGGGCATCTTTGGTCATGTTCCACCTTCAGAAGGAATTGGTATAGGATTTGATCCGGAAGCAGCCAGAAAATACTTAGCGGATGCCGGATATCCTGGAGGTGAAGGATTACCAGAAATTACTTTAATGTTTAATACCTCCGAAGGGCATCGGAAAATTGCCCAGGCAATCCAACAGATGTGGAAAGAACATTTAGGAGTAGAGGTTAATTTAACTAATCAGGAATGGAAAGTATATCTTAAAAGCACCCTCGAAGATCCTCCTCATATTTTCCGTTTTGGCTGGTGTGCCGATTATCCTGACGCCAATAATTGGCTCCTTGAAGTGTTTCACTCTACTTTAAGTCCTAATAGACCTAAGTGGCATAATGAAGAATACGATAGAGTGACAGTAGAAGCAGCTAAAGAATCTGATCCCGCAAAAAGATTAGAACTTTACAAGAGGGCAGAACAGATTCTCTGTGAAGAGGAAGCTGCCATAGCTCCTATTTATTTCTATACCTGGGTAAGAATAACCAAACCATATCTTAAACGTACCTATGCCCCAATGGGCGGAGAACACTTCAGAGATTGGAGAATCACAAAATAGCAGAGCATAAAAATATTAATTTGTTTTAGTTTTTTCAAAATAGCCATGCATCCTTAAGTATAAAAAGGAGTGCATGGCTATTTTTTGTCTTTATTTTTTTAAATTTTATGATATAATATTTTGGTAATATCTAAATTCGATTGTATATCTTGATTTGTTAGTTAGTTAGTGGTTAACGGTTAAGAAAACAGAAGACAGAATACAGGAGTCAGTAGCCATAATACTAAATGGTGTATGGAATGAATTAAAAGATACAGAATCTCTATTCCCTCTCCCCTTGGAGGGAGAGTGCTAGAGCCTGCCCCGTACTTGATACGGGGACGAGGGGGAAAACGCGATACGCGATACGCGATACGCGATACGACATACTAACGATTATTCACTAACGACTAATTTAATTATTTTTTATTTATCTAATGTTGTGATTGCAGCCCAAAAAGTATATAAGATGGTAATGTAGGGGCACGATGCATCGTGCCCACAAAAGATATTAGGCAATAAAATGGTGAGGGCACAATTCATTGTGCCCCTACAACATAATTACTGCCAAAAACCATAATTTATTGTAAAATTGTTTGTAATACAGTACATATAACATTCCATAATATTACAAAATGCTATATACAACCTGCTAAGAATATCTTTGAGCTTTTTGGGTTATAACTATGTTGTAGTATAAACTTAACAAAAATTAAAAAGAAAAGGAGGAAAAGTATGATCAATTATATTATTAGGAGAGTTTTATGGGCTATACCGGTTTTATTGATAATATCTTTAGTGACTTTTGGTTTAGGCCACGCTATTCCCGGAGGTCCTTTTGATAAGGAAAAACCTTTACCAGCGGAAATTATTGCTAATCTGGAGGCTCACTATGGTTTAGATGATCCCTTATGGAAACAATATACCGATTATCTCTGGAACGCCCTTCATGGTGATTTTGGCCCTTCTTATTCTTCTCGAAGCAGGACGGTAAATGATATTATTAATGAACATTTTCCCGTATCAGCTCAATTGGGAGTTTTGGCTGTAATTGTAGCTATGGTGGTGGGAATTCCACTGGGGATGATTTCTGCCCTAAAACAAAATACTTTTATAGATTACTTTGCCATGTTCTTTGCTTTATTGGGGGTTTCTGTTCCGGCCATGACTTTAGGGCCTGTATTAGTATGGTTTTTTGCTTTAAAGCTACATATTTTACCAGTAGCCCGATGGGGAACCTGGCAGCAAGCTATTCTACCTGCTTTTACTTTAGGAATAGGAAGTGCTGCTCTTTTAGCCCGGCTAACCAGAGCAAGTATGTTGCAAGTGATTAGGGAAGATTACATCAGGACCGCAAGAGCAAAGGGGGTATCAGAAGAAAAAGTTACCGTACATCATGCCCTTAAAAATGCCCTTATTCCGGTGGTAACTGTAATAGGACCTTTATTTGCCGCTTTAGTTACCGGTTCTTTAATCGTAGAGCAGATATTTGCCATTCCCGGTTGTGGAAAATATTTTGTAACCAGTGTTACTAATCGTGATTATCCGGTAGTATTGGGCATTATGCTGCTTTATGCGGTTATAATAATTATAGCAAATCTGGTAGTAGATATAACCTACTCCTGGATTGACCCTCGAATCAGATATTCGTAGAATGATTATTAAGAAAAGGAGGATTATATTATCTTGGAATTAAAATTAAAAGAAAAAGAAAAATTTGAGAATAAAACAGCTATCCCGGAAAGACCTGAAGTAAGTCTCTGGAAAGATGCCTTTCGAAGAATGTATAAAAATAAAATGGCTGTACTGGGTGCGATAATTATTATAGTCTTGCTTATTCTTGCTATTTTTGCCCCCTATATCGCTCCTTATCATTACGCTAAGGGCAGCCTTAAGGATAATTACGCTAAACCGGGAGATAAATATCTATTAGGTGCTGATTTTATGGGTCGAGATGTACTTAGTAGAATTATTTATGGTACCAGAATATCATTAAGTGTAGGAATAATAGGAGCCCTTACTGCTTTTATTATAGGAGTGTTATATGGCCTTATTTCGGGATATTATGGAGGAAAGATCGATAATATTATGATGCGCATTGTGGATATTATGTACGGTTTTCCTACCTTACTATTGATTATTTTAATGATGGTGCTCTTTAAATCTACTTTTGCCGTAGCTACTCCCGGGACTTTTGCCGGAACCCTGAATGCTATTGATAGGGCTTTTGGCGGATTATTCTTTATTTTTATTGGCATAGGAGTTACTGCCTGGATTGGAATGGCCCGAATTGCTCGTGGAATGGCTTTATCATTACGAGAAAAAGAATTTGTGGAAGCCGCTCGGGCAACTGGAAATAGTAATTTTCAAATCATGATGAAACACATGCTGCCAAATTTAATTGGTCCTTGTATTGTAGCGGTAACCTTGCAAATACCTCGCTATATTACCTTTGAAGCATTTTTGAGCTTTATTGGTTTGGGAGTGAATCCTCCTACTCCGAGTTGGGGGATGATGATATCAGAAGGATATAAAGCCATTCGTTCTTATCCTCATTTGGCTTTGTATCCAGGTATTGCTCTAGCTATTACTATGATGGCTTTTAATTTTTTAGGTGATGGATTACGCGATGCTTTGGATCCGCGCATGAAATAAATTTTTTGTGCGCCCGTAGCTCAATGGATAGAGCAGGGGCTTCCTAAGCCCTTGGTTGGAAGTTCGACTCTTCTCGGGCGTACCATTTTTATAGTTACTTATCCGAAATAGTTAAATTGTATAGGAATTTATTTTTTTATATGGGGGCATACTCTCTTAAAAACGGAAAATGAGCCGGATAAATCCGACTACTTTAAAGGTAATATTTCGGATGGAAAAAGTTTTAAATTTTGAACTATCGACCAATTTATTAGAGGATTTTATAAATGAAAATTGACTTAACTGATCAAATTAAAGAAATTTTGTTGAACTCTATCGGAAAAAACATAAAACAGGATAATTTCCAGATTAAAGATATTCCCAAGATAATATTATTAATTCCTAAAAATAAATCCCACGGAGACTTATCCACTAATATCGCCATGCAATTATCCCGGGAATTAAAGCTAAAACCCTTAGATGTTGCTAACTTTATCGTAAATAATTTAGATATCCAGGGTACAATTGTAGATAAAGTCAAAATTGCCGGCCCGGGTTTTATAAATTTTTGGTTAAGCGAAAATTGGTTATATAAGGTTCTGAATGAAATTAGAGAACAGGGAGAGAATTACGGTAAAGTAAATTTAGGCAAAGGAAAAAGGGTTCAAGTAGAATTTGTCAGCGTTAATCCTACCGGCCCCCTGCATGTGGGCCATGGGAAATGTGCAGCAGTAGGAGATGCATTAAGCAGTATATTAAAGGCAGCAGGGTACGAAGTAGAAAAAGAATATTACATCAATGATCAAGGAAAGCAGATAGACATATTAGGTCAATCAGTTCAGGTAAGATACAATAATCTTTTAGGGGGAAAGAAAGAGTTCCCCGATGATGGCTATAAGGGTGAATATATTGTCGATATAGCCAAAGAAGTGATAGATAAATTTAAAGACAAGTATGAAGGAAAAGATGACAAAGAGACCCAGGAGTTTTTTAAGGAGTTTACTTTAGATAAAATTTTATCAGGAATTAAAAAAGATTTAAAAGATTTTGGAGTAGAATTTGATGTTTGGTTTAGTGAAAAATCACTTTATGAGCAGAATAAACTTCAAGAAGTTATAGAATTACTCAAGCGGAGAAATTTTCTTTACGAAAAAGAAGGCGCACTCTGGTTGAAGTCCACTGAATTTGGTGATGAAAAAGACAGAGTAGTAATTCGGGAAAATAATATTCCCACTTACTTTGCTTCCGATATTGTTTATCATCAAAATAAATATCAACGGGGATTTGACAAGGTAATAGATATTTGGGGTGCTGACCATCATGGCTATATTAAAAGAATGAAAGCAGCAGCACAGGCCTTGGGTTATCCTGAAAGTTTTTTAGATGTACTAATCGTACAATTCGTAACTTTAATAAAAGATGGCAAAGAAGTGGGAATGTCTACTCGAGGAGGAGAATTCATTACTCTAAGAGATTTAATACGAGAAGTAGGTAAAGACGTGGCTCGTTATTTCTTTTTAATGAGGAGTTATGATAGTCATACCGAATTTGATCTCGATGTAGCTAGATCTCAATCTATGGAAAACCCCGTATATTATATTCAGTATGCTTATGCGAGGATATGTAGTATAATAAAAAAGGCTGAACAAGAAGGAATAAAAATCGATAAAAGCAAAGAAGTTAATCTCCGCTTATTGGATAAAGAGGAAGAGGTTGAATTGATTAAAAAACTATCTTCCTTAAAAGGAGTGGTTAAGAAGAGCGCTTTAACCTGGAAGCCGCATCTTTTAACCACTTATCTTTATGATTTAGCTTCTTCGTTCCATAAGTATTATACCGTACACCGGGTAATTACCGAAGATAAAGAATTAACTAAAGCTCGCTTGATGTTAATCGATTGCACCAGGGTAGTATTGCTTAATACCCTCAAGATATTGGGTATTTCAGCTCCGGAGAGTATGTGAATAACGGTTAGTTGGTTATTTGGTTACCTGGTTAGTTAGTTAATGAATTAATGCCAAACTAGCTAACTATATATTTGGAGGAGTAAAAAGTAATTGGATAAAACGAAATTTGTAATAATTACCGGTCTATCTGGAGCGGGAAAAAGTATAGCGGTTAAGTGCTTTGAAGATGCTGGTTTTTTCTGCGTAGATAATATTCCTTCCCAGTTAATCCTTAAATTTGCTGAAATTTGTTTAAAATCAAAAGGGAAACTGTCAAAGATTGCTTTAGTGGTAGATATAAGAGGAGGAATTTTTTTTAAGGATTTATATGAATCACTTGATTATTTAAAAGAATTAGAGATTAATCGAGAGATATTATTTTTAGAGGCAAGTGATGAGATACTAATGCACCGATTTAGTGGAACCAGAAGAAAGCATCCTCTGAATATTTCAAACAACATTCTGGAAAATATACAAGCAGAGAGAGAGCAATTAAAAGAATTGAGGTCACAAGCTGATCTAATAATAGATACTTCTGATTTAACTCCCAAGCAATTAAGTAATGAAATTATCAGGAATTTTATAAAAAGGGAAGAACAAGAGATTCAGATAACCTTAATCTCTTTTGGATATAAATACGGTGTCCCTATTGATGTAGACATAGTTTTTGATGTTAGATTTCTTCCCAACCCCTTCTACATAGATAAATTGAAAAATCTACCGGGGACCAATGAGAAGATTAAAAAATATGTAACCGAATTTCCGGTAACCCAGCATTTTATGGAAGTTTATTTTGATTTATTGAATTCTTTAATCCCTTATTATGTTAAAGAAGGTAAGACGTATCTGTCTATTGCCTTCGGATGTACCGGAGGGAGACATAGATCAGTAGCTTTAATAAATAATTTAGCAAATTATTTAAAGGAAAAAGGATATAAGTTGTTTGTGAAACACAGAGATATGAATAAAGATGAAATTGAAATAAAGATTAAAAATGACTTATGAGATTTAACTAAAAACTTAAAGCGAAAAGAGCAAATGCCATAGAATGTTATTTTTTTATCGAGTGAAAAATGAATTAGCCAGGATAATTCCCAGGGATATATCCGAGCAGAAGGATGAATTGCTGGCATTTATAAAATTAAAAGGGAATATAATTAAATCGGGTCAGAAAAAAAAATTGGTTATTATCTTGGAAGACCCCACTACCGCACGAACTGCTTATAATTTGATTAAAAGAGTTTTTAAAATTTATCCATCAGTTGAAAAAGAAAATTTATCGAATACAAAAAAACATTATAAAGTTAAAATTCCTTTTTTAAAGGAAACTGAGAGAATTTTAAAAGAACTGAATTTGGGCTGGGGAAGTGAGCCTATACAACAAAAACAGTATATTGGAGAAAAAAGGTTAAATTTAAATAAAAATTTTTCTAAAGATTCATATTTAAGAGGAGCCTTTTTGGTAAATGGATTTGTAAATGACCCGGAAAAGATGTATCACTTAGAAATTTCCACAAATAATGAAGGGGAAGCAAATTTTATTCGTACTCTCTTTGATTATTACGACTTAAACTCTCGTATAAGTTTTTGGAAGAAGAGGTGGGTAGTATATTTAAAGAGAGGGGATAGCATATTTGAATTTCTAAGATTAATTGGGCTTCAGAATGCTTTATTGTATTTTCAGGATATAAGGGCCAGAAAAGACGTCTTAAATATTGTAAATAGATTAGTTAATTGCGAAACGGCAAATTTAGACAAAATAGTTCTTTCTGCTGCTAATTTCACCAAGATTATCATCAGTAGCTGAAGTACGTAAAAATTTACCTTATGCCAGTTTACAGGAATTGACTGAGGAGGTAGATTTTAAAATTACTAAATCGGGCATTTATCATCGGTTAAAGAAGATTTCTCAGATTGCAGAAAGTTTATAAGCTAAAAGATTTTTTCTTCTTCAGCAATCGGTATTCTATTTACGATGCGAAAAGCGAAAATCTCCTTGATTGGTATATATAGAAAACTGGGGGAATTTATAAAATAAAGATTAATTTGGTATATTAAAATTTTTTTGATAAAATAATACAACTATATTAAATAGGAGGAATTAAAATGGCAAACGTAATTCTAAAGAACCTTACTAAAAAATTTAAGGATGTAACCGCGGTAAATAATGTAAACATAGAGATAAAGGATAAGGAATTTGCAGTCTTGGTCGGTCCGTCCGGTTGTGGAAAGACTACAACCTTGCGGTCAATTGCCGGCTTAGAGGAAGCAACCTCAGGAGAGATTTATATCGGTGATAGGCTGGTAAACGATGTACAACCCAAAGATAGAGATATTGCAATGGTATTTCAGAACTATGCCCTTTATCCCCATATGGATGTTTACAACAATATGGCTTTTGGGTTGAAATTGCGGAAATTTCCCAAGAAAGAGATTGACCAAAGAGTACAGGAAGCAGCCGAGATTTTAGGGATAGAAAACTTATTAAAGAGAAAACCTAAGCAGTTATCCGGCGGACAGAGACAGCGAGTGGCAGTAGGAAGGGCTATTGTAAGAAAACCAAAAGTTTTCCTATTTGACGAACCTCTTTCTAATTTGGACGCCAAGCTAAGAGTAGCAATGAGGGCAGAAATCAGCAAACTTCACCGTAGATTGGAAGCTACTATAATTTATGTAACCCATGATCAGGTAGAAGCTATGACCATG
>NBMG01000088.1 GCA_002084865.1 Candidatus Atribacteria bacterium 4572_76 | reverse complement strand
CATCGACTTTTATCTCGTGGAATATCGCATAAAAATATTGTACTTATCTTATGGGGGATAAGCGCCATCTGTAGCGTAAGCGTAATAGTTATTGTTCTAACGCTCTGATGAAAAAAGTTGCCAAAAAGTGCCAGGCACTTTTTGGCAACTTTTTTGAGTAAGAAAAGAAAGGGAAGAAGGATGAAACTAAAAAAGAGAAAAGAACAAGTAAGTAAAAATAATAGATCTATCGTTTTAGTTACCGGTGGGGCGGGATTTATCGGCTCACATATTGTAGATTTGCTTATCCAGAATAATTATGAAGTTGTGATAGTTGATGATTTATCTTCCGGTAGAGAGGAGAATATCAACCAAAAGGCCCGATTTTATAAATTAAATATTACCGACCAAAAAGCATTGATTGAGGTGTTTAAACAAGAAAGACCTGATTATGTATGTCATGAAGCCGCCCAGATTAGCGTATCTTTTTCCGTAAGGGATCCTTTATTTGATGCGCAAACTAATATCCTGGGTTCTTTAAATCTATTGCAATGCTGCCTGCTGAACCATCAGGTCAAGGGAGTAATTTTTGCCTCCAGCGGAGGGACTATTTATGGAGAGCCAGAGCATTTTCCCATTACCGAAAATTACCCTTTCAGGCCTCAATCACCTTATGGAATCAGTAAGGTTGCAGTTGAGCATTATCTTGATTTCTATCAGAAAAATTACCATCTTCCGTATGTAGCACTAAGATACGGTAACGTTTATGGACCCCGTCAGGACCCATATGGTGAAGCCGGAGTTATCGCTATTTTTATCGAAAAGATGTTAAAAGGTGAGATTCCTACTATAAATGGTGACGGAGAATATATCAGAGATTATGTTTATGTGGAAGATGTAGCCCAAGCCAATTTACTCGCCCTCAAAAATATGGTAAAATTATCTAAAGTTGTTCGGGAAGTAGAAAAAACTAAGGAAAAAGAAAAGGGAAAGGCCGAAACTGAGACCAAAACTGAAGCCGAAAATAAAACCACTCCTGGACCTGGACCCGAAATTGAAATTAAACTTAATGGCTTCAATCTGGGGACCGGAAGAGGAATTTCGGTAAATGAAATCTTCTCTCTTTTAAAGGAGATTATAAAATTCCCTCATCCGGCGCATTACGGACCCCCCAGGGCAGGGGATTTAAGGAAAAATGTTTTGGATTGCCGCCTAATTAAAGAGGTTTTAGGTTGGCAGCCACAGTTTGACTTTTCAGCGGGTTTAGAAGAGACAGTTCGCTGGTTTAAAGAGAATATTCACTAATTAAATTTAATTTTAAAAATTTATCCTAAAAAGAAGGAATTTAAGATGCTTTTGTCGTAGTAAGATAATTGGATTAAGTAAAAAGGGTTAAAAACTAAAAAAGCAGAAAAAGCAGAAAAAACAGAAAATTAAGCAGAAAGATAAGATAAAAAGTAAGGATAAATAGAAATAAATACAAATAAATAGAAATAATGTAAGGAAAATAAATTTATATGCTTGAAACCGGAATGGTATTTAAAATTGCAGGTATTGTTATATGTAGTGTGCTGATGGTCATCCTGGGGAGGGTAGACAGAAAGAGAAAGCTTCTCCCAGGGATCAAATTGCTATTTCAAATTTTAATTTCTTTAATTATAATTTATTTTGGAGTAAAAATAGAATTTTTGCGAGCCCCTTCCTCTTCCTCTTCAATGGGAGGGTATTTTTACCTTAGCTATCTATCTGTTCCCCTAACCATAATCTGGCTAATAAGCATTACTAATTCTATCAGTCAGGAAGATGAACTGGGAGACATCACTCCCTATATTGTCTTTATCGCCTCCCTAACTTTTTTAGTGGTCTCCCTTGTCCAGAGACAGGGGTTAATTTTAGCAGAAGCGCTATCTTTGATTATGGCGGTGATTTCGTTTATTTTTATCAAATATATCCCCCCGGGGAAATTTTCTTCCTACTATATGTCTTTTGGATTCATGTTAGCGGTGATTGCTATTGTGGGTGTATCCAAGAGCACAGCAGCCTTAACTTTATTGATTCCTCTTTTAATTTTAGGCGTACCGATTATAGACAGCTCTTATTCTATCGTGGCTAGTTATGCCAGTCAGGAAAACCCAACCGTAGAAAAATATCCTTTCTTTTCGGGAAGTGGAAGTAAAAGCAGGTTGCGCCAGAAACTGCAATCTTATGGATTTTCAGCTCAGGGTGCAAATATAACTATTATCGGGGTCTCTATCTATTTAAGTTTATCAGCCCTTATCATTTCAATTTACCAGAATTTTTATCTACTTATAACCCTAACTGCTTTTGGCTGGATGGTTTTTGAATTACTGAAAAATAAAGTTCGGTCAGAGGAATTGATTATCGGAAGAGATATTTTGACCAACCGCATACAACTTTTTCAGGTGGGAATTGACCAGGTAGATAATCAAAAAACTATTCAGAAAATAGAGGAATTTATAGTTTCTAAAAAACCTCATCAGATAGTTACTCCGGATACTTTGGCGGTATTGCGGGCAAGAAAAGACCCCGAGTATCACGCCATATTAGAATCTGCAGATTTGGTTACTCCTGATGGGGCAGGTATTTTATGGGCTGCCACAATTCTAAATTATCCTTTAGTTGAAAGGGTAACCGGTATAGACATAATACATAACATCTGCCGATTAGCTGCCAAGAAGGAGTATTCCTTATATTTATTAGGTTCTTATCCCGGTGTGGCCGGAGAAGCTGCCTTAAATTTAACCAGGAAATATCCGGGAATAAAAATAGCCGGGACTCATCACGGTTATTTTAGTGGTGAAGATTTTCAAAATTGCGAAGATGTAAAAAACAGTAACAGTAATAGTAATAAGAATAATAAAGAGGAAGAAGAGGTTGTTGCCGAGATTAAAGAAAAGAGACCGGATATATTGCTGGTGGGTATGGGTGTGCCCAAGCAGGAAAAGTGGATTAGTAAAAATTTAGATAAATTAGATGTCCCGGTCTGTATGGGGGTAGGCGGAAGTTTTGATGTTCTTTCCGGCAGGATACCGCGGGCACCGTTGTGGATGCAAAGACATGGAATGGAATGGATTTATAGATCGATTAAGCAGCCAAACAGGGCTTTCCGAACTTTAGCTCTTTTTTATTTCATCTGGTTGGTGATTTTAGGGAAGACGGTTTATTCTCTAAAAGAAGAAGATTAAGAATCGATAATAGATATGGATAATGTTTAATAAGCAAATGATAATTAGTTAGATAGCCCAAAACCTCAAAAAATATAATTGTAAAATATTAATTAATTTAGTATTTTAATATTAATGCATTATCTTAATGGCGATAGATAATGGATAATAGAAATAATTAAATCCCCCTTAATATATCTTAGACAAGTATCACCCTTTATTTTATGTTAATACCCGTGTTTTATAGTTAATCAATTAAATAAGGAGATGGCTGATGATAATTTTGCTTAAAGGTGTAATAATTGTAGTTGCCTTAGTGATTCAACTTACCCTTGTTAATTCAGTTACCATTTTGGGAGTAAAACCTGATTTGATAATGGTAGTAGTAGTGGTTTTTTCCTTACTGAAGGGGGAAAAAGAAGGGACTATCTCCGGATTTGCCTCCGGCCTTTTACAGGACATCTTTTCTACCGGCCTCTTAGGTATTAACGCTTTGGCAAAGACAGTGATAGGTTTTTTCTGTGGAATTTTAAAAGAGAAAATATTTTATGAGCATATATTATTTATTATTCCGGTAATAACTTTTATCGCATCATTCATACAAAGTATTCTAATAATCTTGCTATTACGTGCTTTTGGAATCGAACATAACCTGGCCTGGAGTTTAAAACAGGTAGCCCTTCCCGAGGCTTTATATTGCAGTCTGCTATCACCCTTTATTTTTCTAGCAATAAATAAACTTTTCCAGATGACTAAAGAATAAAAATAAAAAAGTGTCCAAAAGGTGCCTGGCACTTTTGGGAAACTTTTAACATTAAATTGAGGAGCAATTATGAGGGAATCTTCTACAGTTCCGGAAGATGTGAAACAACGGCTAAACTGGTTATCGATATTTATAGTCATCTGTTTTTCGGTATTGGTCATCAGCTTATGGTATTTACAGATGATTAAAGGAGAGGAATTCAAGGAAAGAGCGGTAGAGAATTGTATCCGTTCCCTGGTAGAAGACGCTCCACGGGGAAGGATTTATGACCACCAGGGAAAGTTGTTGGTTACTAATCGTCCGGCAGTAGTAGTTTCCATAATCCCGGCAGAAGTCGATGATTTAGAAAAACTGAGTGAAAAGCTAAGTAAAATAATAGGCATTTCTCCGGAAGAAATTTCGCAGACAGTAAAAAATTACCGTGAAAACCCATTTAAACCGGTAAAAATCCTGGATGATTGTAAGACAAATAAGATAGTAGAGATTGAAGAGAGAAAAGATGAATTAAAGGGAGTGGTTTTAGAGACTAAACCTCGGAGGGATTATCTTTACCATGATTTTGCAGCTCATAGTTTAGGTTATGTAGGTGAAATAGATAAAGAAGAGTTGCAGCGATTTAGTAATCCAAAATTCCAGGGAGGGGACATTATAGGAAAAGCCGGGCTGGAAAAATATTATGATGATATTTTAAGAGGAGAAAAAGGAGGAAAGGAAGTCGAAGTTGATGCCTTAGGTCAGGAGATAGCTACTTTGTTATATCAGAGACCGATTCCGGGTAAAGATTTGGTCTTAACTATCGATAGAGACTTACAGCTATACGGAGAAAATTTACTCTATGATAAAAAAGGTTCTATTGTGGTAAGTGACCCTAATAGCGGAGAAATATTAGCTCTGGTTAACAGACCTTCTTTTAACCCCAACATATTTGCTAATGGAATTTCCAGTTCTGATTGGCAAAGGCTTTCTACTGATGCCGATTACCCCTTAACCAACCGAAGTGTTCAGGGCGTTTATCCACCCGGTTCGATATTTAAAGTAGTTACAGCGATAGCAGCTCTAGAAGAAGGAATTACCGATAGAAAAAGAAAGATTTATTGTTCAGGCAGTTTAGAATTAGCTGGTCAAGTCTTTACTTGCTGGAAGGAGACCGGACATGGAAGTTTGAGTATTGTAGATGCAATTGCTCATTCCTGTAATATCTATTTTTATACTTTAGGAAAAGACCTGGGGATTGAAAGATTTAATAAATACATGCAGAAATTTGGATTAGGAGAAAAAACGGGCATTGATTTGCCAGCAGAAGCTATAGGAATAATCCCCTCTGCCCAATGGAAGGAGAGAGAAGTTAAAGAGATATGGTTTCCGGGAGACACTATAAATCTTTCTATCGGTCAGGGATATCTTTTGTTAACCCCTTTACAGGTGCATAATCTTATTGCTGCTATTGCTACGGAAGGGGAAATTTACAGGTTGCATTTGGTAAAAAAGATAATTTCTGCCGACGGTAAAACCGTAAAAGAAATTAAGCCGGAAATTTATAAAAAAGTAGACTTTTCTTTAGATACAATTAAAATTATTAAAGAAGGATTAAGGCAGACTATATTAAAAGGAACGGGCTGGAGAGCAAATATCAAAGAATTAGCGGTAGCCGGAAAGACCGGCACAGCTCAAAATCCCCAGGGGGAGACCCACGCCTGGTTTATCGGGTTCGCCCCTTATGAAAATCCGGAAATTTGCATCACTGTTTTTCTGGAAAATGGAGGAGAAGGGGGAGAAGCAGCCGCCCCCATAGCCCGTGCTATGCTGGAAAAGTATTTTAATATTAAAAATTAAAAAAGTGTCCAAAAAGTGCCTGGCACTTTTTGGACACTTTTGGAGGATAGAAGTTGAAAGAAAGATTAGATAGATTAACTGAAAATTTAGATTTTACTCTGCTTTTTGCGGTAGTGTTTATTTGTTTTTATGGACTATTAGTGTTATACAGTTCAACACGTTTGGCGGCCACAGGGGAAAGCGATCCCTATTTTTTCGTAAAGAAGCAATCCTTATGGGCGTTGTTAGGATTCATATTATTAACTATAATAATTTTTTTCGACTATCATAATCTGGAAAGATATTCTAAAGTAATCTATTTTGGGGCTATTATTTTACTGATAATGGTCATATCTACCGGTAGAACAACTTATGGAGCAAGGCGCTGGTTGGCAATCGGGCCTTTTGATTTCCAACCCTCGGAGTTTGCTAAAATCGCCTTAATCGCCTTTTTGGCGGATTTTTTATCTAAAAACAAACCAAAATTGGATAATTTTTTCTATTATCTGCTGCCATTTGCGTATACCGGATTGTTAATTTTATTGGTGTTTATGCAGCCGGATTTGGGAACTTCTTTAGTATATTTAGCTATTCTTATTATAATGTTGTTTGTGGCGGGGATTAAGATAAAATTTTTAGCTTTTACTTTTTTGGCAGCCTTATCTTCTATTCCGGTTCTATGGACTTTTTTAAAAGATTATCAGAAAAATAGATTGATTTTGTTTTTAAACCCTAATCTGGACCCTTTGGGGGGTGGCTACAATGTTATCCAATCGAGGATTGCTATCGGTTCGGGAGGTTTCTTAGGGAACGGTATCTTTAGCGGTCTGCAAAGTCAGTTAAATTTTCTACCTGCCCAGCACACGGATTTTATATTTTCTGTAATAGGAGAAGAGTTAGGCTTTGTCGGAACCATTTTATTGTTGGGATTATATGCTGTTATTTTATGGCGGGGAATAAAGATTGCTTTAGAGGCTAGAGATTTATTAGGAAGTTTACTGGCTGCCGGTGCCGTGGCGTTTTTATTTTTTCATATAGTAGTAAATATTGGAATGGCTATGGGGATGCTGCCGGCTACCGGATTGCCCCTGCCTTTTTTAAGTTACGGGGGAAGCTTTATGATATCTAATTTAATAGTGATAGGGATATTGCTAAATGTGGAATTGCATAAGACCAATTAGTCAATCACATCCGTATCTCGTATCTCGTGAATCGTATCTCGTATTTTGCTCTTGCGGATAGCGTTTTAATAAAATAGTCGTTAGTGAAGAATTAGAGTATAGCGTATAGCGTTTAGCGTAGAGGTGCGGGAAACAAGTGTGGGAAAATACAAAAGAAATTGCAAGTTGCAAGGTGTTAGATGCAAGTTTCTAGTTTTCAGTTCTTGGTTTATAGTTTTTAGATAAAAAACGGAATAAGAATCCAGCGAAAAAACTTAAAGCGAAAAGTGAAAAAAATATATTCCTATATCGTAAATCGTATTGCGTATTGTATTAAAATAAAGTAGAATTCATAAGGCACAAAAGCATATTATGATAAAAATTTTGTATGTATTATTTGGGGTAGGGGTCGGATTTATCCGACCCGGAGTTTTGCGGGCTCGATGAATCGAGCCCATTATTAAAGATAAAAGTGAATAACTATATCGATTAGATAGCTAATTGGCTAACTATACTTAAGATACAGAAAATATATTCCGGATTCATTTACGAAAAATCAGGGAGAAGATTTTGAACAGTTTAGATATTAAAAAAATATTATTTGAAGAGTTATTGGATAAGGTAGAAAAACCGGGGAGGTATAC
>NBMG01000087.1:1225-6411 GCA_002084865.1 Candidatus Atribacteria bacterium 4572_76 | reverse complement strand
AAAACTAAGATAGCAGCTGTAAAAGCAGGTAAATTAAGCCCAATAAGAGAAAATAATCCAAAATAAAAAAGAAAAAGGAGGACTAATACCGGAAGCCCCCGGAACCAGACATAAAGGGCAATTAAACCGGATAAATATTTATTCCCATAAACCTGGCCTACCGCCATGGGAATCCCTATTACAAAACCCAAGCCTAAAGCTCCTCCTACCAATCCAATAGTTATCGCACAACCTTTAAGTAAATAAGGAAGAGATTGGTAGATTAATGCAAGATTTTCATTCATAGTTATTATTCTCACTTGATTATTAAATATAGGTGGAGGAATAACATAAAGAGAAGAACGTATTCCTCCACCTATACTATATATTATATCTTTTATTCACTGAAATATTTAATAATCAATTCATCCCACTTAGTTGACTTTTTCAGTTTGGCTATTCCTTCATTAAGTAATGCTTTTAATTCTTTATCTTCTTTTCTAACTGCTACCCCATACGCTTCGCCAGTTTTAATTATTCCTACAATCTTCACGGGTTGCCCTTTTCTGATTGCGTCTTCCACCAAAGAAAAACCTTCGTATAATTTTAGGTTATCTTTTGGAAGTATACCGGTTTTTACCAGGTTTTCTTCAATCCACTCTGCGGCGGTGCAACCTCTTTGACTACCTACTGTATATTCACCGCATAAAGCAGCGATAATATTTAGGTCTGAATCTTCCCGGACACAAAGCGCCTGGTTTATTTCCCAGTAAGGTATACTAAAATCTACCTTTTCCAGCCTCTCGGGAGTAATGGACATCCCCGAATAAACCATATCAATCTTTTTGGCTAATAAACTGGAAACTATGCCATCCCAGGCAGTAGGTTGATGTTTGACTTCAAAACCCATCTCCTGGGCAATCCAATTCAAGCACTCCACGTCAAAACCAGCAGGATTACCTTTTTCATCAATGTAAGCAAAGGGAGGATAATCGGCATCAATACCATTAATGTATACCTTTTTCTCCGCAGCTAATAAACTAATACTGCCTGTGCAAAGTACAATCAATAGAGAAAAAATAACCATCAGTACTAATTTTTTATTTCTCATTCTTTTTCACCTCCTTCCTATATTTTATTTTTGTCGAGTAAAAATAAGTTTAGTTTTTATTTTTTAAATTATTCGTAAATTCAACCTCAATATTTTAATTCCTTTTTTAAAAATATTTATTTAATTTTTTTATTCTATTCTAATATTTCGTAACTGCTGATGATTACCGGCATATTTAAATTTGGTAAAACTTTTTCTAATACAATTCCCTCTCTTTGGGGATATGAATAGCCATAACTAGCTCTAATACCTGCAGTAATAAACTGGACTCCCCTATCTAAGGCAATAGGCAGACTGTCTCCTTGTAATATGCTGCCGGTAATGACACTGGTAAAAATATCTCCTGCTCCCGGATAATAAGCAGGAATATATTCGCATTTTACTTTCCAAAAACGTCCATCCTCCTTGTTATATGCTATGACACTGGTATTTTTGCTTAAATCAGATTCAGGAACGCTGGTAACTATCACAATCTGTGGACCCATTTGAGCTAAATTTACCAGCCAATCTTTTATTTCTTTTTCACTAATCTCTAACTGATAAGGCTTATTTAAAAGACGAGCTGCTTCAGTAAAATTAGGAGTAATAATATGAGCTAAGCCGATATATTTTCTCATCTTTTGCACCATTTCTTCATCCATAGTGCCATACAATTTCCCTTCATCTCCCATTACCGGGTCTATTACCACAAGAGTATCCTCTTTGGAAAATTCCTTGATAAATTTCGAAATAATATCAATCTGGCGAGATGAACCTAAAAATCCGGTATAAATTCCCCCAAATTTAAGGGATAATTCTTTCCAATGTTCAATATATTCTTCCATATGTTCGGTAAGGTCAATGAATTTATAATTTTTAAATCCACCGGTAGGAGTAGATAATATTGCCGTGGGTAATGAACAAACCTGAAGACCCATGGTAGATAGAATGGGGATTACAACCGCTAAAGATATTCGACCAAAGCCGGATAAATCATGGATGGCTGCAACTCTTTTTACCGGTGTACTCATAGTTACCCCTTTCTTCTAATTTATCCATCAATTAATGCCTAAAAAATATTTCATCATTTTCATTATAACATTTTAAAAATTTTTTTGGTATTTAATTTTGCTATATATACTTTTTTTTATCTGTTTTTTTATATTATTTAGTAATAGATAAATAGTGTAATTTAAAAGAATTTCGTTATCTTTAAGTCGTAAATAGTAACATCCGTAAAACTTCAAAATAATTGTCTGTCTCAAATACTAAACTGGTAGAAGAAACTTGTTTCATTCCCGGATAAAATGATACTTTAAATGCCCTTGTATGTTTTCTATATGATAATTCTACTTTAAAGTGCTCCGGTAATTCAATTTTACACTTATCAATATCTCCTTCTAGTATTGATTCTACACCCTCTTTGATTTTTTCCACGGCAAGCTGGGGATGAATGCTGATTACTGAATTACCGACACCTTTATTTACCGCTACGGTTTTGATGTTTTTATTTACTTTGTTCGCTTCCTTACAAATTCCCCCATCTCCACTTATAAAGACTACCGGCACCCCCATAGTAGCAGCGGCATAACCGTGAATTAAAAATTCGCTGGCATATTCTCCGTTTAATTTAATATAGTTTAAAGTGGAAGAATTTAGAGTATGGGATAAAGGACTAGAGCTTGAACTACTAAAAGAATGATAACCAATCATTAATAAAGCATCGAATGATTTGTCTAATTCCTGGACCATTAAATAGGGATGTTCACTCCAACCCCGAACCAATCTAATGCTCTGTGGTAATTCATCTGCATTAATATTTCTTCCAGTATCATGGGCATCTTTAATCCAAATTTCTTTTGCTCCTGCCTTTATTGCTCCTTCACAGGCTGCTTTAACTTCATCGGTCATTTGTTTGGCAAATTTCTGATAATCAGATTTTGTTTTTTCAGTTTCATCCCAATGAGCAATTCCGGTAACTCCTTCGATATCAGCACTAATATAAATTTTCATAACAATTCTCCTTTAGAAATTAATTTTCAATTAATATTATTATTCTACACGAATGATATAATTTCCTCTTTTTTTTAAAATAATTCTTAGAGAAATTTTAATTTTAAATTAATTTTTAGCTTTTATGTTATAATAAAATCAACAAAAATAATTAGGGAGAAGATCATGACCAATAAAAAAGAGGAATTCAAAATCTCCGGAGAAGACATTACTGAGAAGATTAAAGAAATCATAAAAGAGGGAAATGCTCGAAGAATAATTATTAAAAATGAAGACGGTAAATCAGTGGCAGAATTTCCTTTAACCGTAGGCGCTGTGGGAGCTCTTATCGCCCCGATATTGGCTGCTGTGGGTGCTATAGCTGCTTTACTTACCAAATGTACTATTGTAGTTGAAAAAAAATAAAGATAAATTTAATATTTTAAAGCCTTTAAAAAACATCAGGTTTATAAATCTTTCGCATATGTTCTGATTTTTGCATTAAATTTTTTATATAAACCACTTCATCCTTTTCTATTTCCAGAGCTTTAACTATATCTGAAACTTTCCAGCTTTTTTCCAAAGCCAATAAAATTAAATCCATCTTTTCGTAAGAAATACTCATTACCTCTTCATCAGCAGCAAGACCTGGCATAACATCCGGTGAAGGGGGCTTCTCGATAATTTTTGCAGGGATATTCAGATAGCGGGCGAGTTCCCTTACCTGAGTTTTATATAAATTCAGAAGGGGCATAATGTCAGTGGCATCATCACAGCCATGTTTTACAAAATATCCAATTTTATATTCACTCTTATTGGCTGCTCCTACTACCAATCTATTTTCTAATTCTCCATAAAGATAGAGTAATATCATTCTTAATCTATGTTTTACCCGATAATAGGCATTGCCTTTAGCCAGATAAGGACTATATTCTTTACCCTTAAAACCTGAAAGGCTCTCCAGAAAGGGAAGCTTCCCCGTCTTTCTTCCATAAAAACGATATGCTTTTTTTACTAAGGCTCCTTTTAATTTCCCTAAGGATTCCCGGGCAAAGTTTAGGGCATCTTGGGTGTGTTCTTTTTTTGAATCTTTCTCAGGCATAATCAAAGCGAAGGTTTTCTTCGGACCAAGTGCCCGTACGCACAAAGCCGCAATAACTACTGAATCAATACCCCCGCTTAATCCTAATATTACTCCCTCTCTTTCTAATTTTTCGGTATACTCTCTTATAAAATTTTCCAAAGAAAGAGATATTTTTTCAGGCTCGATCTTCATTTCGGCCTTCAATTCTTCTAAAAGAATTTCACTCATTATTTTTTTGCTATGAAATATTTTTTAAAATTTCCTCTTATACAGTTTTTTCTAATACTGCATATATTTTACAAGCTCAATTTGACCTTGTAATTCATTATCCTCAAATATCTTGCTCCTAAGAGGAAGGGCTAAGTCCGGGTCAATGACCCATTCGGCTATCATTTTTTCCTCTTCATCAGCCTGAAAGAGCTGGCAGACAAATCCTTCTCTTCCCGCAATCTTTTCTTTTCCTATTACCTTTATTATACCTGCTCCAAAGAAATTCATCTTTTCTCCTACCTTTAAATCCATCTGACTGAAGAAAAAACCATAGGCAGGATTAATCACTAGCATATTCAAGGATATTCCATAACTACCCATTAAACCGAAAGCCGTCTCTGGGCCTAATTCGTCTTTGGTCAAGGTTCCTTTGGTAGTATAACTAACCTCATAGACTTCCTCCCCGCTTGCTGATTTTTCACTACTTTCTTTGATATCCAGAATATAAATGGATTCCTTTGTCTCCTCATCTTCTTCTAATAAAATTTTAAATTCAAAATACTCATTTCCTTTAAACTGGTAGGGCTCCCATTTTTCTGCCCAGACTGCCTGTCCTATTCCCAATAAAAATAACCCCGTCAACAATACAATTATAAATTTCTTTACTGTCCTTTTCATTTTATTATTCCCCCTTTTTAATTTTTCTTTATATATTTTTAAATTCGACAAAAGATTTAAAAATCCTTCTTTTTGAGAAAAATCCCCTCAAACCCTTATAAAATAAGGCTTTCCGCCCGCATCCAAAATAAGCTATTTTAAGCCCTTTTAAGC
>NBMG01000087.1:0-1194 GCA_002084865.1 Candidatus Atribacteria bacterium 4572_76 | reverse complement strand
AAACCCTTATAAAATAAGGCTTTCCGCCCGCATCCAAAATAAGCTATTTTAAGCCCTTTTAAGCGCCTATTTTAAAAAATATGATAAATCACTCCAGGCAACCTTAAGAAACACCGCTACGGCGATATTTCGTTAAAACCCTTATTTTAGAAGGCTCTCAGGATGCTAAAATAGGATTTTTAGCCATTTTTTAGCCTTATTTTCTTCGTATTTTAGAAGTGTCGCCAACATCCTCTCTTGTTTATGCCATATTTTGCAATGACAGAAAGATGGATTCCCGCCTGCGTAGGAATGACAGAGGGGAAATGATGTAAAATCTATAGAAAAATAGCTTCCTGAAAGCCTTTTGTAAATAAAGGATTTCAGAGAGGTAAATAAAAACAGAGAACCGTCCCCTGTTTCTACGTCTAGTAGCTGCCGTGAGGTCCTGTGGAAGAGTGTACCGGTAAGCCGGCAAGGGCTAAGGTATTGAAGTCCCGATAGATAGTACGGCAGGAGATACCGAGTATCCGGGCTAAACTTTCTACCCCTATGCCGGGGTGAGTCTTTAGGATAATAATGGTGTTCATCAATCTTTCAATCTTGTTCATCTTTTTTTACCTCCGATTAAAGAAATAGATAATTTTTTGCAATTATACCACATTGCTAAGACTATTGTATGTCGATAATTGGGGAAATAATTGGAGGATAATAAAAAGCTCGCCTTACTTGAAGTAAGGCGAGCTTAGGAGGTATTAAAATGAAAAAGCTATCTGTTTTGTTGTTTGTTACTTGTTGTTTTTTATTTAATAGCTTTTAAACAAAAGAAATTATATCACATTATAAATTAATGTCAAATTTTTTATAAAAAAATTTTTTGCAGCACGCCATGCCTCTGTAATGATCATAAAATCTGGCGGAGGGGGGCCGGTTTTCAAGACCGGTGCATTCGGCCGCTCTGCCACCCCTCCATTATTGCCAATATAGAATATCATCTATTTAACATATTAGTCAAGATAAATCTGTCCCCCTCAACCCTCTCCGTCCAGGGGCGAGGGAATATGGATAATAAAATTTTCATCAGGTAGGGAGCGGATTCATCTGCCCCGGGCTTTTGGAAATTTCTTTTGGCGGGTTCGATGAATCGAACCCCTACATTTACATGGAAAAGTGAGACGCCTATACGCTAATTAAATACTAACGACTATTCACTAT
>NBMG01000086.1 GCA_002084865.1 Candidatus Atribacteria bacterium 4572_76 | reverse complement strand
ATATTAACTCCGGCAATAATTAACCCTGCACGGGTCAAGCTCGACCTTTGGGTGATTTTCCGAATACTATATATAGCTACAATCCCGCTAATTACCGAGACTAAAATATAATTTATTCCGCCTCCCGGAATAAATCCTATTAACAAACTTAATATCACGGTAAGCAATATGGCAATATTAGGATTTAAAGATATAGCAATTAACATTGAAGCAGAAGCAATAGGCATTAAATATCCTGATGCTTGACTTGCTATTTTAGCGAGCAAAACAACAAAAATAGCAATAATACCCAGCAATATCAGTTTGTTTACATTTTCATAAATCTCAGGATAAAAGTAGTTTAAATATAAAAAGACCACTAAAATGCAGATCGCGGCAATCATAATTATTCCTACAATGTTGAAAAAATTTATCTTGGGATTTTTTAGACCTAAAGCATTAAGAATGGCGATATCTTCCGAACTTATCACTTCTCCCTTTCTTATAATTATCTGCCCTTTTCGAATTGTTCTTATAACATCATCTACTGAAGCGATGGCTTCCTGACGTCTTTTTTCTGTATCTTCTTCATTTAGAAATAAACTTGGTAAAAGTAAAGAAGTAGCAATCTCACTGGCAATCAGGGCATCATGATGATCGAGGGAAATCTCGCTAATCTCTCTAATTAATTGTTTTTTGGCATTTTCTAAATCATCTTCCTTAATTCCCTGCTCCATAATTTTTCTCATAGAACTTTTAATATCTACCCTTATTTTCTCTAAAGATAAATTATCCAGTTGGAGACAACCTGCTATGACCTTTTCACTAATAGATAATCCTAAGTCTTCATTTATTTCATTAGCCATTTTATTTAACTCATTATCTGTCAATCTCCTATCGTTTTCCGTTATAGGGGAAGTAGTATCTTTAGATGATTCATTTGCTTTTTCCTGATATTCTTTTATCTTTGAAAAGAGGTTATCTATCTGTTTTTCAACATTTTCAATATTTGCTAAATTTAAATCATACACTTCTTTTATCGATTTGGCAGCTTTTTCTCTTAAATTTTGTGTTGCTTCTACATCCACAAATTCAAAATCACCCGGAGAAAGAATATCTTTAGTGCAGATTTGACTTTCTTTCAAGAGAATTTTATCCGGGAAAAAATTAATAGATAGAACGAGAGTAATGGTGGTTAATAATACAAAAAATATAGATATTTTTTGTATTATATTTTTATCAATCAATTTTTTCTTTTGCATATTTTTACCTGATATTTTATCTCTACTTTTCCATTTATTCCATTTCTCATATAGTTTCACGAGGTTGAATTACTCCTCTTTCTGGTTCCGTGAATCTTCCTTTTCGTAAGCACGGATAATCTCCTGAACCAATCTGTGTCTCACCACGTCCCGGTCATCAAGATATACAAATTCGATACCTTTTATCTTTTTAAGTATCTTTTCCACTCTTTTTAATCCGGAATGTTCTTTAAGCGGTAAATCTACCTGAGTAATATCTCCATTAATTATCACTTTGGAACCAAAACCAAAGCGGGTTAAAAACATCTTCATCTGACCTAAAGTGGTATTTTGAGCATCGTCTAAGATAATAAAGGAATCATTCAAGGTTCTTCCTCTCATATAGGCTAAAGGGGCTATTTCTATTATCCCTCTTTCCATATACTTTTGAAATTTCTCGGAAGGCATCATTTCGTACATTGCATCATAGAGGGGGCGAAAATAGGGGTCTATCTTTTCCAACAAATCTCCGGGTAAATAACCTAAACTTTCCCCGGCTTCTACCGCCGGTCTAACCAAAATTATTCTATCTACTTCTTCGTTCTTTAGGGCAGACAGAGCAATAGCTACTGCCAGGTAGGTCTTTCCCGTACCGGCAGGTCCGATAGCAAAGACAATATCATTCTTTCTAACCGCTTCTACATATTTCTGTTGGCCCAAGGTTTTTGGCCTGATCTCTTTATTTTTTTTAAAAACGTGAATTACATCTTTGTATAATAACTTCCAATTTACAGGCTGTTTTCTCTCAGACATTTCCACATGGTATCTTACCTGAGCTATAGAAAGTGGGTGTCCTTTCCTGATTATAGAAAGAAGTCCTTCAATTATTTTTATGGCATTATCCGTATCACTCTTTACCCCCGAAATAACCAACTTGCTATCATTTTGGGTTGATATTTTTATGGGAAAATGCCGGTTAATTAATTTGATATTTTCATCATATTGTCCAAAAAGTTCTCTTAGCTCATCTTTATTATTAATTAATATACTTTTACTTATATTTTTATCTTTTTCTATTATATTTCCCTACTTTCGTAAAATATTTCCGTATCTCGCATCTCGTGAATCGTATCTCGTTAAGAAATAGTTAGTTGGTTAGCGGTTAATTAGTTATTAGATAAAAGAGAATTGCTTACAGTAATCAGTTTTCAGAACGTAAATAAAAATTTAAAGCGAAAAACGAAAAACCATAATTCAAAACTTTTTCTAATGAAATAAATTATTATTTTTAAGTAGAGATCGGATTTATCCGATCTGAGTTTTAATGTATTCTTTCGCTACATGCTTTACGCTAGTTCTTCTTTGCTATATCTACATACCATATATTATAATATATTAATTTGGATTTTGAATTCTGTCTCCTAGCTTCTTTGTTCTATTTTCTTAACTAGCTAACCAAGTAACTAACTAACCATTTAACTAATTATATACGCTAAACGCTGTACGCTCCACGCTAGGTTTATTCACTAACGACTAATTTAGCTTTACCTTCTATGTCTCCGAAAATCATAAGGCCTTAGAGCTCTGGGTGGAGCAATTATCTCGGATAATATTATCCCGTTAACCAGAATATTATCAGATAAATATATTTCCAACCTGCTTTTACGGCCAGATGAAATTTCTTCCTCATCTTTTACTGCCGCTTTTTCAGCAAAAACCTCTTTCTTTTTATCCTCATATTTATCTTTATAGTATTTTTTAACCTCATCATCTATAATAATTTTGTCCTTTTTTTCCATATTATCAACTTGTTTTATATTAATCTTATCCTCAGGTGAACCTGCTTCATGCGGACTTTCCGAAGATACCGAGATATAATTATCTTTTTCTTTTTGCATCAAGCTGTAAGATCTTCTTTTCTGATTTACTATCCGGTTTAACAAACTTATTATAATATATAAAATAAATATATATGAAATTAATGACATTATTTATTATATCCTTTTTAAGTAAAATAATATTATCTTATTTATTTTCCTTCTTCTTTGAGGTTTCAGAAATACTATCCCTCATGGAGGTATCAGCTTCAATATTTTTCAAATTGTAATAATCCATGACTCCCAATTTACCTTTTCTTAGGGCTTCTGCCATTGCCTTAGGGACTTCTGCTTCTGCTTCTACCACCTTTGCTCTCATTTCCTGAACTCTGGCCTTCATTTCCTGCTCCTGAGCTACCGCTAAAGCCCTTCTCTGTTCAGCCTTAGCTTGAGCAATCTTTTTATCGGCTTCTGCCTGATCAGTCTGCAGAATTGCGCCAATATTTTTACCTACATCGACATCGGCAATATCGATAGACAATATCTCAAAAGCAGTCCCGGCATCCAAACCTTTTTTCAAGACAGTCTTGGAAATATTATCCGGATTAGGCGTTCAATATTTGCTCTTACGGTTACCCTGGCTGTAGCCATAACCTGAATACCATTTTTAGCCACTGCTGCTACTACCGGAGTCTTTATTACTTTCGGATTTACGCTCATCTGTACTGCTTCAAGAACATTCCTACCGGCTAAATCGATAGCGGTTGCCTTTTCAAAGGTTAAATTGAGACCGGCTCTCTCAGCAGCAATCAAGGAATCTACTACCCGGTCAACATCTCCCCCCGCCAAAAAATGTGCTTCCAATTTATCAATAGAAACGTCCAATCCTGCTTTGGTGGCTTTTATTAGGGCGCTAACTATCTTATGAGGAGGCACTCTTCTAAGCCTCATGCCCACTAAAGTAAAAATTCCCACCTTTACTCCTGCCGCTATAGCTGAAATCCATAATCCTACCGGTATAAACTGAAAGAAAATATAGATTATAAAAATAACTACGATAATCGGAATCAACGGAATCAATAATTCAAACATTTTATTACCTCCTTATTCTATTATTTTCGCTATCTTTTATACCTACCCCGTGAAACCCTATTTCACCGGGGTCATTCCTGTGCTTCTCTCTGTTTTTCCCACATCTCTATCTTTCATTCCGCAATTTTCTCTGTCATTCCCATATCTCTATCTGTCATTCCTACACTTCTCTCTGTCATTCCCACGAAACATGCCCTCGACCTGATCGGTGAGCGGGAATCTATTCCCCTCTTTTTTATCCTTCGGCACCTTTAGGCACGATGCATCGTGCCCCTTCCTATATGAATTCATCGGCACAATTATATGAATTCATTATCACATACGGGATAACAAAAAATGATATTTTTTCAAATAGACAGGCGAGACCCCTGTCCTACTGACTTCATAATGCCTTATCCGTAACAGCGATTGCTTCGACTACTATTTTATTACCTTCAATACTTATTATTTTAATTTTGGTATTAGAATCAACGTATTCTCCCCGGGTAAGGGCATTTAATTTTTTACCATTAACCTCTACTATCCCGGACGGACGCAAAGGTGTAATGGCTATGCCTTCTTTTCCGGTTAATCGCTTTAAATCTTTTGTCCCTACCGTATATCCCAATTCCTTTTTCTGCTCAGTAGAAAGGACAAATTTTCTCCAGGTTCGGGTAGAAGGAATATATTTAATCAATAAGAAAAACCCTACTACGGATACACCCAGGGCAATCAAGATAGAATAAGTCGCCTGGACAATATTCCCGAAAGTAAGAAATATGCTGGCCAAAATAGCGGCAATTCCACCTATTCCGGCCAGGCCGAACCCGGGAATAAGAAATACTTCTGCCAAAAGCAAAAGAAGGCCGATTGCAAATAGGATAATCGTTTCAAATCCTGCTAAGCCGACAATTATATGTCCTCCAAAAAATAAAGACAGAGAAATTATTCCTATTGAACCTGCTATCCCCCAGCCTAAAGTCCAAAATTCAATTATTAGCCCTAAAAAACCTATAGACAATAATAATGAACTTACTACAGGATTGGTAACAAATCGACTTATATTCTCCGCCCAATTTGGATAAATGTATACTATTTTAGCATCTTTAAGATTTAAAAAATCTAAAACTTCTTCAATCTTTGAAGCAGTACCATCTACAAAATTTAATTTTATAGCCTGCTCGGCATTTAAAGTTAATATTTTATCTTTTTCTATTATACCTTCTATTTCTATGTCTTTGTCAACCATGGCGGCTGCTATCTCTTCCGAACGCCTTCTGCTTAAAGCAGTAGAAGCGAATTCAGCCCTTAAGGCTGAAATATTTTTTTCATCTGCCGGCCTTGGCTCTGCTGCACCGATACTGGCACTTTTATCTATTAGAATATATTCTGCAGATAGCGCAATTAAGGCTCCTGCAGACCATGCTCTATTTTTAATGTAGGCTACGCTTGGTATATTCAGGCTCATTATCTTATCTCTTATCTGGGTGGCGGCATCAATCCTTCCTCCGAAGGTATCGATTTCTAAAATAACCGCTTTTGCTTTGCGTGATACCGCTTCCTCTAAAGCCCGCTGTACATAAGAAGATAATCCCAAGTCAATTGTTCCTTTAATGGTTACCAAATATACTTCATCTGTTACATTTGCGTAAGTGTTTAGAGCAATTAAACTAAAAATTATAAATAGAGCTATAATTATAAGAAATATCTTGTGTTTTTCATTTAAATTAGATTTTATTATCAAATAATTTACGCTCCTGAATTAGTCGTTAGTTCCAAACACAGTTATCAATTGTCATTATACAGCTAAAAACTTAAAACGAAAAGCAAAAAGCCATTATTCAAAACTCAAAGCCATTTTTGTATATTGTATTGCGTTCGAGTACCGCGTGGAAAACTTAGGTTTAGATGTAGGGGCACAATGAATTGTGCCCTTCTTTTTTAATTCAAGAAAATTTCTATACAATTAAATTATAAAATTATAAAAACAAAGAAAGACTCAAAATACTTACCAAGGCAAGTCTGAGTCTTTCGTTTTTAACATTAATTTTTTGGATTGCCCAGTAAGTCCCGCACCATTTTATTAACCATTTTCCCATCTGCTTTCCCCTTTAATTGAGGTATGATTTCTCTCATGGCAGGACCAATGTCTTGTAGACCTTTAAATCCAAATTTTGCAATAGTTTCTTTTACTATTTTCTCTACTTCTTCCTCAGATAATTGCTCAGGAAGATACTTTTTTACTATTTCTATCTCTTTGTCCTTTTTAGATATTTCAGCGTTTTTAATTGCTGCCCTAATCAATCGTAAAGTCGATAATTTTAATTTTTCGTTCTCTTTTAGTGCCTTTTTCATATCATTAAAAATAATTTCTTCTAACGATAACTGTTTTGACATCTAAAATCTACCTCTTTTTTTCAGTTTCCTCTGAGCAGCGAGCGCTTTCTTTTTCCTTCTCACGCTTGGTTTTTCATAATATTCATGACGCCGAAGATCGGATATTATTCCGCTCTTCTGGCATTCCTTTTTAAATCTTCTAAGGGCGTGATCCATTTCTTCGTTCTCTTTAACTTTTATTTTGGCCATATTTACACCTCCCATCTTCTACATATTAAGTTAACAAAATGATACGTTATGGGTAAAATACAATAATATCATTATGCCTATCAAATTTGATTATTAAACATCAAGCTGAAATTACTATTTGAATTATCTAAATAAATATCTTTCATATTATATAATACAACTATAAATTTATCAAGAAATGAAAAAAAAGTATATGATCGCAACCCAAAAAGTAAACAAGATGGTAATATAGGGGCACGATGCATCGTGCCCACAAAAGATATTAGGCAATAAAATGGTGAGGGCACAATTCATTGTGCCCCTACAACATAATTACAGCCAAAAAGCCATACTCTATTGTAAAATTATTTGCAATATAGCACATATAATATTTCATAATATTACAAAATGTTATATACAACCTGCTAAGAATATCTTTGAGATTTTTGGGTTATAACCAATATATAATATTTTTCCTTCTAACTATCCCAGTAAAGTTACACTAATTAAATCTTTTAATAAAAAACTTCTATATTATTATATTAAACAAGTCTTATGTCAAGTTTTTTTGCGTTGAACAGAAAGAAGAATGCTTTTTTTTCTATCTTTTCTCTTTCTTAACTCGATATTCAATGCTATGATTGCAACCCAAAAAGCTAACAAATATTTAAAAGCAGGTTATATAAAATATTTTACAATGTTGTAGACCACAGTGTCGTGTGTAGTATATTGTAATCTTATAATAAATTTTAATGTATTGGTAGTAATTATCCTGTAGGAGCACAATTCATTGTGCCCCTATCGTTTATTGCCTGCAGTCTCTTGTGGGCACGATGCATCGTGCCATTACTAGTTTGTTCACTTTTTAGGCAGTAATCATAATATATACTCAATACTGTATTTAAAATTTGACAAAACCTATCTACAATATTATATTATATACAATCAAACTAATCGTTAGCATAATTCGTATCTCGTGAATCGTATCTCGTTAAGAGAATAGAAGTCAGAAGACAGAATTTAGAAGCCAGAATGAAAAAAACAGAAATGTCATTGCAGAATAAAGTAAACCTGCCCTCGCGAAAGCGGTGGAAACAACCCCGATTTCGTATCGAGTAATTACTGTGGAGCATTTAACGTTTAGCATATACTAATTCAGTACCGAGTATCAGTTACCCTATTAAATAAAAAGGAGATTTAAGATAAACTATGTTGCGAATATTAAGAAAAAATATGAGATTTATAATAATTTTAATGGTTGCCTTTTTTGGCATTTCTATTTTTTATGGCTTGGGTCAATACAGGTCTAGCCAGAGGAGAACCTACTATATTGCCGAGGTAAATGAATCAGGTATTTCTTTTGACCAGCTGCAAAACGCTTTTTTAAATGCTATCTCCCGATACGATGATGAAACCCTTTCTAGTTTTGACCAGTCAACAATTCTTTCTTTTAAAAAGAATATATTAAACCAACTAATTGACTATGAACTTTTATATCAGCAAGCTCAAAAAGAGAAAGTTAAGATTTCCAATGACGAAATTAATTTGGAAATTGATAAGATTAAAGATAATTTCTCTACTCCCGAAGAATTCGATGAAGCCCTAAAAATAAACAAAATCACCCTTGCTCAACTTAAAGAGGATATAAAAAGACAATTAATGATAAATAGGGTTTTAGAGGAAGCTAAGAGCCAGGTAATCATTAGTGATGAGGAATTATTAGAATATTACAATGAGAATAAGGAAAGTTTCCTTGAACCAGAGCAGGTTCACGCCCGCCATATATTGCTTGAAACTGAAGAAGAGGCAAATAATCTTCTTCTATTGCTCAAAGAAGGTCTTACCGATTTTGCAGAATTAGCCAAAGAAAAATCCATTGGACCCTCTGCCCCAAGTGGCGGAGATCTGGGATTTTTCGCCAGAGGTCAGATGGTAAAAGAATTTGAAGATGCTGCTTTCTCGTTGGAACCGGGTGAGATTAGTGATGTAGTGCAAACACAGTTTGGATACCATATTATTAAATGTGAAGAGAAGAAAGAAGAACATTCTCCCACCTTTGAAGAAGCGAA
>NBMG01000085.1 GCA_002084865.1 Candidatus Atribacteria bacterium 4572_76 | reverse complement strand
GTTCCGAAATCTTCTCCTTCTTCGAAGGGTAATTCAAAAGAAGCACACCTGATATGACTGACTAAAATACTCAAATTATCCGGGTCAATAACCGCACTCTCCGGTGATTCCCCGAAGAAATAATCAGGATGATTTATTACAAACTGGTCTAAAGGATTACTGGAGGCAACTAAGATAGCTATTGAACTATTAGATCGGCGTCCCGCCCTCCCGGCCTGTTGCCAGGTACTGGAGATAGTTCCGGGATATCCGGCCATAAAACAGGCATCAAGTTGCCCAATATCTATCCCCAGCTCCAGGGCATTGGTACTTACCACTCCTTTTATCACCCCATCTTTTAAACCCTTTTCTATTTCACGCCTTAGGTTAGGTAAATAACCCCCTCTATAACCTCGGATTATATCCTTGGGCCTTCCGGTTTTGACTAAAAAATCTTTTAAATAACTGGTCAGGACTTCGGTAGTCAGACGGCTCCGCGCAAATATAATAGTCTGAATGTTATAATTTAAAAAATAAGCCACAAAACGGGCTACTTCTTTAATTAAACTTTTCCTGATTCCCAATTCCTTATTAATTACCGGAGGATTATAAAATAAAAAATGTTTCTCCCCTTGCGGGGCACCATTATTATCAACTAAAACAAATTCTTCTCCTACAATCTTCTGAGAAAGCTCCCGGGGATTAGCGATAGTCGCCGAACAGCAGATAAATTGAGGGCTCGAGCCATAAAATCGGCAAATTCTCTTCAATCTCCTTACTACATTGGCTAGATGGCTTCCGAATACCCCCCGATAAATATGAATCTCGTCAATTACCACGTATTTCAAATTTCCAAAGAAATCCATCCATTTGGTATGATGGGGCAATATGCCCAAATGAAGCATATCCGGATTTGTGACCACAATATGCCCTTTCTTGCGGATAGCCTGCCGAGCCGAAGAAGGAGTATCTCCATCATAGGTATAAGTCTTAATCTCCTCATCCAGGGCTGAAACCAATTGATACAATTCAGTCAATTGATCTTGAGATAAAGCTTTAGTGGGAAACATATAAAGAGCCCGGCTATTTTCATTTTTTAAGATAGAATCCATTACCGGCAGATTATAGCAAAGAGTTTTGCCTGAGGCGGTAGGGGTAACTATTACTACATTCTTATGGTTTCTTATAAATTCTAAGGCGGAAGCCTGATGAGAATAAAGTTTATTGATGCCTTTCTCTTTTAAAATCCTTACCAATCTATCCTCTATCCACTCCGGAAACTCCTCATAAATTCCGGATTTAGCCGAAATATGCCTCCAGTCAGTAAAGCGAGAGCTTACCTTATTATATTTTTTTAATTCATTTAAGATTCTCTCAACTGGCATTTATTTAAATCCTCAACTTTGATACAGGGGACGGTTCTCTGTGTTAACACAGAGAACCGTCCCCTGTATCAAACTCTTTACTAAATTAATATTTTTTAGATCGTCTTTTTCGTCATGTTTGGGGGTCTCCAGAATAAAAGGCAGATTTTTTAGATATTTATGATTCACCAGCATCCTAAAACCTTCCAGTCCTATATAACCTTTTCCAATATGCATGTGCCTGTCTTTTCGCGAACCCAAAAGAAATTTTGAATCATTAAGATGTATCACCTTTAATCTCTCTAAACCCACATATTTATCAATCTCCTCTAAAGTCTGTTCAATCCCTTCCTGATGCGAAAGGTCATATCCCGCAGCATAAGCATGACAGGTATCAAAACACATTCCTATCCTCCTTCTATCTTTCGCCCCTTCTATCATCCTCTTTAACTGCCTAAAAGTATAACCCAAATGTGTACCCGAACCAGCAGTATCTTCTAATAATATCATCGTTTTTAAACCTAAATCCGCGCTTTTCTCTAAAATTATATTAAGGGCTCTGATTATCCTCTGAATTCCGTATTCTTCCCCTGCCCCGGTATGGGCCCCCGGATGAATAATTAAATAAGGGTCTGGTAATAAAAGGTCTGCTCTTTTCATCTCTTCTAAAAAAGCATTAATCGATTTGAAATAAAGTTCATCTGAGGGAGAAGCCAAATTAATGAGATAAGAGGTGTGAATAAAAACGGGGTTGATACTAGAATTTTTTAAATTCTCTCTAAAGCTTTCTACTTCGTCCTTTTTTAATATTTTTTCCCGCCAGGTAGATGCATTCTTAGAGAATATCTGCATAGTGCTACATCCTAATTCCTCTGCTCGAACAATAGAATTATCTATCCCCCCGGCGATAGAAATATGGCATCCAATCTTCAATCTCTGTTTCCTCTTTTCTTCTTCGGTTATTTAATTTTTATTATAAAAATTAGAGATTATTGAGAAATTTTATTGACTTCTCTACTTTTATAAGTATAACATATTACTATAATCTAATTAAATAATTATTACCCTTACGCTCTACCCGCCTAAAAAATATTTTGGTTAAAAAATAGGGGAAATAAATGTACAAACAAATCCTTAAAGAATTAAAAGAACATATTCCTTTCACTGCTTTCGGAGCTGCCACCGGAATAATTCTGATAATATTTTTTCAAAAACTACCCTCTGAATCTTCCTATAATATTTTCTACATCCTTCACCCCATCCATGTTTTTCTAAGTGCACTGGTTACTGCTTCTATGTATAATTTTTACCAATGTTACCCTTCCAAAAAAAAATGTAACCTGGAAATTTTAATCTTCATCGGTTATGTAGGTTCTATCGGGATAGCTACCTTAAGTGATTCGTTAATCCCTTATCTGGGTGAAATTTTGCTCAATATGCCTCAACGAGAGATTCATTTGGGTTTTATTGAAAAATGGTGGCTGGTCAATCCTTTAGCTCTTCTTGGTATTGGAATAGCATACCTAAGACCATCTACCAAATTCCCTCACTTTGGTCATGTTCTCCTCAGTACCTGGGCTTCACTCTTTCATATTATTATGGCTATTGGGCAAACTTTAAACTGGTTTACCTATATTGGTATTTTTATTTTTCTATTTCTCTCTGTTTGGATACCTTGCTGTGTAAGTGATATAGTATTCCCTCTTTTATTTGTAAAAACACCAAAAGATTAAAAAAAAGAAAGACACTCATCGATAATGCCCAATAAATATTCGAATTTATTTTTCTTATAATATTCTCTAATATCATCAGCTAAAAGAGAACCCAAAGTTACATGGTAATCTCTTTTTTTAAATCCTTTGATAATTTCTCTAATTTTTTTTAATTCTTCATAATTTGCTAAAATATCAACGCCCTTTCTGGTTAAAAATTCAATATCAAATACATCTCTTATTTCTTTTCTGTCTAAAAGGGCTCCTATCTTATTTTTCATCATCTGCTCTAAGGTAAAAGATTTAAGCAATACCTGCTGGTTAGAATATGGGGAGTAAGCAATTTTTTCCTGAAAATCACTTTCTTTGTTTTCTTTTCTTATTTCAATCTTTAATTTACGGGGATATGGTGCCTTTTTAATTTCGAACAGTAGAGTATAATATTTGTTTTGTGCATCAGTTAAATCATAATCTATTTCTAAAGAATCTTTTAAATTTATAAAAAACTGGTCTATCTTATCGATGCGATATGTCCAGAAATCCAGATCAACCGAATATCTTTTTAGACTATAACAAAGTCTCAGCATGGTCCCTCCGCCAAAGATCATATTGCGGAGAAATCCACAACTCTTTCTGTCAATTTTCTCTAAATTTAACGAACTGAAGTCTAAGTTATATTTCCCTAAATAACTTAGATAAAGGGAATCGATAAAAGCCTTTTCCGGGGAGGCGATAAATATGTTGTTTTTTTTAGAAAAGCCAAAATAATAATCCCGTTTAATTCTGCTATAATTAAATACAACTCCCTCAATATCTTTGGTAAAGGTTCGGTATAAGGAGATGGATTCAATAAATTTCTGTTGAACCTGAGTGGTGTATTCATAAAACGAAAGAGCAGTCATTAAGGAGATATAAGATGGAACCTGAAGGACATTGGCCAGCTCCAGTCTTTGATTCGGAGCAATATTATCCCATCTTTCTTTCAATATGTAGAAGTTATTTTTTAGTCTGATAAGATATTTTTGTTTTACGTATCGGGTACACGATACCCGAGCAGAATCTGCGGATATGGATAATATTTTCGCTACATCCTGGTAAGTAAAATATAATTTATTTATTTTTTTTATATCATTGTATTTCATGGGGCTAAGCACACTTAATTAATATTTTTGTTAACATATTATACTTTGGTGACGGAGAATTTGTCAAGTGAACCAATATTTAACCAAAATCTAAAAACCAATAACTGATAACTTATTTTTATCATTTTTTACAAAAAAAAGAGGATTTTTGAAATCTTTAGAGAATATTATTTATATAAAGCTTTTAAAAAAGGTTATTGAAAAAATGTTAAATTATAAGAGGAGGAAAAGTTATAAAAAAGAAATTCAATCAAATATATCAATTTAAAATTATCTTAAAGGGTATTAAGCCACCCATTTGGTGGAGGATACAAGTTCCGAAAACTTATACTTTTTATGACCTACATGTCGCTATTCAAGATGCTATGGGCTGGTATGATTGTCATCTTCATGAATTTGAAATAATTTATCCATTAATTGATTTTAAAGTAAATATTGGAATCCCAAATGAAGAACCTATATGGGAATTAACGTGGAACAAAAAAGTTCTTCCTGGTTGGAAAGTAAAAATAACTGATTGTTTTTTAATGGAAAATCAATCGGCTGAATATATATATGATTTCGGTGATTATTGGAGACACAAAATAACCCTGGAAAAAATACTCCCAAAAGAAAAAAATATTATCTACCCCATTTGCATTAAAGGAAAAAAGAGCTTGTCCCCCTGAAGATTGTGGAGGACCTCTTGTTTATGATGACTTTTTAGAAAGCATAAGAAATCCTAATGATGAACAACATGAAGAAATGTTAGAATGGATTGGGGGAGAATTTGATTCAGAACATTTTGACCCAAAGGAAGTTGTTTTTGATGATCCTGCTGAACGTTTTAAAATTGCCTTCGGTAAAGGATAAAAATTTTGGTCTCT
>NBMG01000084.1 GCA_002084865.1 Candidatus Atribacteria bacterium 4572_76 | reverse complement strand
ACTCTTAGGAAATGGCAATTCTGCATGAGCTACTAATTTAAGATGGGGGGTGATGTATAGAAATAATATTGTATCAATTAATAAGTTTTAACATTATTAAGGAGGTTTTAATTTAACCATGAATATGAGAAAAAGTTTTTTAATTATTTTAGTTTTAACTCTGTGTTTATTGCTGTCAGCAGGAACTGCTCTGGCAAAACCGGTAACCATAACTTTCTGGCATGCAATGAGCGGATCGCGCCTTGGAGTATTAGAGTCGATCATCGAAAGCTTTAATGCCACTCATCCCGATTTTGAAGTTAAGCCGCTTTTTACCGGTTCTTATGCGGAAACACTAACCAAATATGTTGCAGCATATCCTACCAAAACAGGCCCAAATATGGTTCAGGTTTATGAAGTAGGGACTCAGACGATGATTGACAGTGATGCTATTACCCCTGTTTATAAAATCCCTGGAATGTTGGGAGAAACCTGGGACTGGGCACAATATGTCATCCCTATTACTCATTACTACTCTGTAGATGGAAACCTCTGGTCGATGCCTTTTAACTCATCTACTGCTATGCTCTACTACAACAAAGACCTTTTCGAAGCAGCCGGGCTTGACCCGAATAAACCACCTACTACCTGGAAAGAGATGGAAGAGTATGGAGAAAAAATCCTGGCAAGCGGAGTAGTGGACCATGTCTATTCTACAGGATGGCCCAGCTGGATTTTTGAACAAATGATGGCTTATCATAACCACCTTTATGCTGACAATGAGAACGGACGAGCTGGGTTGGCAAAAAAAGTGGTCTTTAATGACGAATTTGGGCATAAAGTCCTTGAGACATGGACAAGATTGCACGACAAAGGAATCTATATCTACGGCGGAGCGGAATACTCAGCAAATTCAGCCTTTAAAGCCGGTCAAATAGCTATGCTCATTCAATCTACTTCATCACTGGCTGGTATTCTTAAAGCTTCTGAATTCAAGGTTGGCACCAGCTTCTTACCCCGTTTCGAGGGTTACCCGGTAGGGAATTCCGTAATCGGAGGCGGGAGTATTTGGGTCACTAAAGGACAAAGCGAAGAAGAACTTCGTGGTGTTTGGGAATTCCTTAAGTTTCTTGGCCAAAAAGATATTGCTATCCAGTGGCACAAGGGGACAGGATACTTCCCGGTGAGCGGAGCCGCACTTAAAGCTCTCTTAGATGAGGGTTGGTTCTCTGCAGATCAAACCTTCCTTACCGCCTTCCTTCAGATTCTTGCCGGAAGAAGAGATACTGCAGCGGCAACCGGGGTTCGTTTAGGCCCCTTTGTGGCAATGAGAGAACACTTTAGAGCTGCTTTAGAGAAATCCATTGGTGGTGAGCTTTCTCCGAAAGATGCTTTGAACGAAGCAGCAGAAAAGATGAATGCGTTATTAAAAGACTACGTAGAACTTTACGGCAAATAAAAGTATACCACAGTACGTCGGGAGCAAGTTTAGAACTTGCTCCCGTAATTTTTAAATACTATACTTACAATATCAAGAGGAGAAAGAATGCACGAAGACAGATTTCCGGGACACAAATTTTTACCTTATATACTTATTGCTCCATCTATTGCGGTAATTTTTATCTTTTTAATCGGTCCTTTTGGTCAAAGTATATATGAATCTTTCTTTGTCTCCACGCCCTTTGGCACGAGAACTATATATGTGGGACTTCGCAATTATATCCGTTTATTTTCTTCCCCGGACTATCTAAACAGTGCTGTAGCTACCTTTAAGTTTGCTGCTTTTGTTATCATTATCGGACTTTCTATTTCACTGGCGATTGCTCAATTACTCAACCAGAAGATCAGAGGAGTGGGCTTCTATCAAGTCGCTCTTATCTGGACTTACGCTATCTCTCCGACAATCGCCGGCGTTATCTGGGCTTCCATGTTTGCACCTGCCACCGGACTTATCCCTTATATTGTTTCTAAACTATCTGGCGGATATATGATGAATTGGATGACTAACGGCCAGTTAGCATTATTTATAGTAGCTGCTGCCGCTACCTGGAAGATGCTGGGTTACAATATTATTTTTTTCCTGGCAGGATTACAGAACGTACCGAACGAATTTTTGGAAGCCGCACAAATTGATGGTGCAAGCCCCTGGAAAGCTTTTTGGCGTATAACTGTAATATTTTTTGTAATTTCTGTGGTAGCGATTATTCAATTGAGAATAGTTACCAGAAAAGCTATTTATTTCCGATGAGGTAATATTTTATGACAAGAAAAACTCGAAACGAAATTTTTATTCATGCAATACTTATTATATTGGTTATAGTTCTGGCTTTTCCGGTATTTTTCGCTTTAGTTACCAGTACCTTAAGCTTTCAGGAGTCCTACGAATATCCACCAAAACTTATACCGGGAAACCAATTTATGAGCAATCTTAAAGATGCATGGGAGCGAGTTAATATAGGGCGGTTATTTTTTAATAGTACGTTGATTTCAGTAGTAGTAGCCGTAGTGAAGACTATCCTGGCATTAATGGCCGCCTTTGCCTACACCCACTTTAGATTTCGTGGCCAGGGCCTGTTATTCTCTCTGTGTATGACAAATTCTGGTTCCTATTTCCAAGACTAATATTGCCGCTCTATTTGTAATAGAGTTTATCTTTATGTGGAGTCAGTATTTATGGCCCTTAATTGTCACCACCACCGGCGAAATGCGGGTTATACAAATTGGTATTAAGATGCTCTTGGCCAGTGAGCAGATAGCTCCCGAGTGGAATGTTATCATGGCCGGCACGGTGATTGCTATGCTGCCTCCGCTTATAGTCCTTTTGGTTTTGCGGAAAAGCTTTGTTCAGGGAATTGCCATGCAGACAACCAAATAAAAAGAGTAAGGAGTAATTTTGGATGCGTACACATTTGAACTGTGCGAGTTGTATAATAGACGATTTGTGCGGGGCTTTACAGTTAATTCCCTTAGAAGAAAAAATAAAAAAGGAGATATTAAAGGAATCTTTTCAGTTCTTAGCTCGAGAGTTCTCCACAGATAAAATTCCTTCTTACTTCATCACCGAAGCCCATAGAATCCTGAAGAGGATATCGAGAATAGAAATTCCTTTTAAAGAAAGAAGAGACAAGTGTAATCAGCTGGGTATAGAGATGGCAGAAAAGATTGCCCTGGAAGCAGAGGGGCTGGAGGAATCGGAAAGGTTTTCATTTTTGGTTAATTGGGCTATTGCCAGCAACCATCTTGATTTTCGCACAGTAGGAACCGGCTATGGTTTTCAGATGGCTGAAATAATAGAGGAGCTTCGGGACTGCCTTTCGGAGGGATTAAAAATAGACCGGAGAGCCGAAATTCTCCGGACAGCTAAAAGCTCGTCCAAAATACTTTATATCCATGATAACGTGGGTGAGATTGCTTTTGATAAACTATTGATTAAAGAGCTCAGAAGATATGGAGCTTCAGTGACTTCTGCTTTAAGGGGAGGGCCGATAACCAGTGATGCCACTATGGAAGACGGAGAAACAGTAAGCCTCCAAGAGGCTGCCTCAGAAATCATTTTAGCCGGACCGGATACACTGGGCATTTCCCTTGATGAAATGTCTGACCAGCTAAAAGGAGAACTTCAGACTGCTGATCTGGTAATTGCCAAAGGACAGGCAAATTATTATGCCTTGACCGAATACCGGTCAAAAGTGCCCGGTAAAATCGCCTGTCTTTTCAGAACTAAATGCGAGATAGTATCAAATGACCTGGGAGAAACAGGAAAAATCAATATCGCCGTCTTACTCTAAGCATGGCATTTGTATTCACAATTTTTTTCAACAGCCAACTAACTATTTTCTTGCAATATGCAATATGCGATACGTAATACGAATATATTAATTGACAACTACAATAAATCTCGTTAGAATATAGATAACCGAAGTGAAAAGCATGTTAAATAAATTAAATTATGGCTAGAGATAAAGAGAAAAGCCTATTTAATGCGTAGAAGTGATTTTCTACACGTTAAATAGGTTTTCTTTTCTCTTGAAAATATTTTGACGGATAAAAAAATATAGTTCATTCAAGTAATTTTTTAAATCAAAAATAATGCACGATTTTAGATTAAAAATTATTAATTAAATCTTAATTATTTTGTAATTTTATTGCAACATTTAACATCTAAAATAGCTTCAGAACTAAAATTATTTTGCTGCTTATCAGATAAAAATCTCTAAATCAGAGAGGAGGTGAATTTTAGTTTTTGCTAACTTAGCATAAAAGTTGCTGAGTAATAATTAAAAAATATTTTAGGAGGAAAAAATGAAAAAGATAATCTTTGTTACACTTTTAATCGTAGTATTTTCAGTCAGTTCGGTTGCTATGGCTGCTGATAAGATTAATGTTCAGTTCTGGCATGCGATGGGCGGATGGAGAATCGAACTACTTCAAGAGATGGCCAATGATTTTATGGCTTTAAATCCGGATATAAATGTAGAGGTTCAATATACCGGAAGCTATGGTGATACTATCAATAAATTAAATGTAGCCATTCAATCCGGTGTAGCGCCACACGTAGTCCAGGGTTATGATATTGCTACTCAGATGTTAATAGACGGTGAAGTCGCTGTCCCCATGCAGGATTTAATTGACGCAGACCCTACTTTTGATATCGGAACCTTTATGCCTCAGGTTCTCAATTATTACCGGGTAGGCGGCAAACTCTACTGTATGCCTTTTAATTCTTCCAATGCTGTTATGTTTTACAATAAAACCCTGTTTAAAAAAGCCGGTTTAGACCCCAACAAACCACCTAAGACCTACGAAGAATTACTCGACTATGCTGAAAAGTTAACGGTAAAGGATGATAAAGGCAATGTGGTTCAAGCAGGTATCACCTGGAATCTCCACTGCTGGTTCTTCGAGCAATTTATGGCTAAACAGAACGCCGGTCTTGTTGATAACAATAATGGAAGAACCGGAAGACCTACCAAAGCCATATTTAATTCGGAAGCCGGTTTAAAAGTATTTAATTTGTGGAATGATTTGTCCAAAGAGGGATATATGATTAATACAAAGGTACACGACTGGACTGGCGCCAGAAATCTTTTTATTTCCCAGAAAGTAGCCATGTTAATTACTTCTACTTCTGATGTTGCACTAATGGTAAAATCAGCCAAGGAGAACAATTTTGAATTGGGAAGTGCTTTCATGCCAGTACCGGCAGATGCAGAATCCGGTGGAGTGGTTATCGGCGGTGGTAGTCTCTGGATGGTTGCTGGAAAACCGGAAGCTGAGACCAAAGCAGCCTGGGAATTTGTTAAATTTATGGCCGAATCCGCCCAACAGATAAAGTGGCATACCGGAACCGGTTATTTCCCGGTGAGAAAAGATGCAGTAGAAGACCTGTTAGCTCAAGGGTATTATTCCGAATCTCCGCATAATCTTACTACCATCATGCAGCTTCTGCTTTCTACCCAAAACTACAATAGTAACGGAGCTATTATCGGTGCTTTTGCTGAAGTAAGAAATATTGTAGAATCTAATGTACAGAAAATGCTCAATGGGGATTTAACTCCCGAAGAAGCTTTGGCTACTGCTGAAAAAGAAGCAACTACGGCTATTAGAGATTACGAAGGACTGTAAAGATAGTATAATTTTAGAGGAAGGCAGCATTTGCTGCCTTCCTTTTATTTAAGCTAGTTATAGTTTTTATAAAAAGGGATAAAACAAAGTAATGAGAAAATGGACGCCATATTTTTTATTAGTACCCACTTTTATAATAATTGTATTATTCATCTATATGCCTGCCGGAGTTTCCTTGCAAACTAGCTTGTATAGGGTTTTGCCTTTTGGTAGAGGGATGAGATATATCGGCTTGCAAAACTTCTTAAAGCTCTTTGCTAATTCTGACTATCTCTATTCGGTAAGATTTACTATCCTGTATGTTGCCACAACGGTGGGTATCACTATTTTATCATCTTTTTTACTTGCTCTTCTTATGGTCAAAAAAATTCCCGGGGTGAGATTTTATAGAACCTTAATCTTTGCTCCCTATGCTATTTCTTCGGCCACGATTGAGGGTGCTTCCTCTATGGATAGAACCTGGAAGATAATCTTCCCCATGGTCTCCCCAATTACTTTTTATTTAGTAATTATGAATATAGTTTCCACTATGTTTTCTTCCTTTGCCATTATTGATGTTATGACCAAGGGCGGGCCGGGACAATATACAACTAATATGATATACAGACTCTATTTAGACGGTTTTTATTTTCAAAAAGCAGGAGTTGCTTCTGCTCAAAGTGTAATTCTGATTGCTATTATGATAGTTGTTACTATGGTATATTTTAAAGTTGGCGAACGTTACGTTCACTACCAATAAAGGAGATAACTGATGAAGATATCTACTAAAAAGCGAACAGATGTGATTATATCTGAAATAGTATTAATAGTTGTGTCCTTTATATTTGTATTGCCTTTAATCCTTGCTTTCACCATGAGCTTACAGCCTCCGCAGGCAGTTTTTTCCTTCCCGCCAAAAATTCTTCCGGTAGCAATACATTTACAGAATTACGCTAATGCCTTTAAAACAGTGCCCTTTGACAGATTATTTCTCAACAGTGCTATTGTAGCGATAATGATTACTCTCGGTAAATTGATTACCGGCACTCTCGCCGGCTATGCTTTTGCTAATTTTAATTTCTTTGGCAAAAACTTTGCCTTTTCCTTTCTGTTTGCCACTCTATTTTTACCTGCTGAACTAATAATGATTGTTCCCCTGTTCGCTCTTATGGCCAAGCTTGGCTGGGTAAATACTTACTGGGCTCTAACCATTCCCTTTATGGCAAGTGCCACCAACACTTTTTTATTACGGCAGCATTTTCTGATGATTCCCAAAGAACTGGAAGATTCGGCAAGAATAGACGGTGCCGGACCGATGGCTTATTTTATAAAGATATTGCTCCCTCTTTCCAAGTCGATGATCGGCGGAGTATCGATTATTAATTTTATCTACGCCTGGAATTTCTACCTCTGGCCTTTAATAATAACCATGGAAGACAGGATGAAGACCGTTCAAGTAGGAGTAAAAATGTTAATCGATGCTGAAGGAGCAAGTAACTGGGGAGTCATCATGGCTGGGACAGTAGCAGCGGTAATTCCCACACTCATATTATTCTTCATACTCCAACCCCTTTTCGTAAAAAGCCTTACCCGTTCGGGCATCAAAGGATAAACTGTCAAGGGGACGGCTCTCTTGACAATATAGAAATGATAGGAAATGGTTGGACTAAGCCATAATCCGGTAACTTTTAGCGGACACTTTTGGGACTTGAGGAGTTTTTAGCCGGATGGTTGAAATTTTAGGTATTACTATGGATGAAGCCCCAAAGGAAAACCTCGTGAAAGAGAAAATTAAACCACAGAAAAAATAGAATGTTTCCACATTGAATCACCTTTAAATCAACAAAATTATAAGAAATATTTATAAACAAGTTGTAATAAGTTGTTTTGCGTTGTAAACTTATTTTAGATATATCTATGAATTTGTGATTATAAAATAGCATTTTAACATACAATCCCTACTAATAAAGAAAACAAACCTTACAGATAATACCGGATAATATATCTAGCAGTCATTTACTGCCCGATTAGCCCTTAAAACGAAAGATAAAAATATAACTAAAACCCTTTCTATTATTTTAATAAACAGGAAAAAGGAGATGAAAATGGATAAAATTAAGGTGTTGAAAGATTTAATAGATACTTTCGGCATAAGCGGTTTTGAGGGGCCGATAAGAGAGAAGATTAAAAAATTGTCCCCTCAAGCAGAATTTAAAGAAGACGAGGTAGGCAATCTTTCTACCACGATAGGGAGCGGGGGAAGACAAATCGCTTTTATGGCTCACATGGATGAGCTTGGATTTCTAATTAGTTATGTTGAGAAAAATGGCTATCTGAGGTTTAAGCCGATAGGTGGCTGGGATGTAAGAGGGGTCTATAATCGGGTAGTGGAGATATTAACTGACCAGGGAATGGTTCAGGGCGTCATCGGACTTAAGCCACCCCATTTATCCAAGAAAGAAGAATTTGAGAAAGTTTTGAGTTGGGATGACCTATATATAGATATAGGAGTAGAAAGTGATCAGGAAGCGAAAGAAAGAGAGATTGTTCCCATCTTACCGGCCAGGCTGAAGAAGGATTTTACAATTCTTGATGAAAAATATGTAGTTACCAGAGCCCTTGATGATCGGGTAGGATGTGCCCTCAACCTGCTTCTTTTGAATGAGTTCCTCCATCATCCTCCTCAAAATACCGTGACCTTAGTATGGACCATACAGGAAGAGACCGGATTACGAGGAGCTCAAGCTTTTTCTGCCCGAAATTCATTTGATGAAATTTATACTTTAGATACAGTTTCTGCAGGTAATCTCCCCTGGGGGAACTTTCATCAAAGCCCTGCCCGTACCGGAGGAGGCCCAGTAATTAGACTGGCAGATAGAAAAGGGGTATCTTCTTTAAGGCTCAGGAATTTTGTGAAAGAAGTTGCCCGGAAAAATAAGATAGAAGTGCAGGAGATTGTAACCGGAGGAAGCACTGATGCTGCTGCTGCTTTTGAAGCGGGATTAAATTCAATCCCCCTGTGTATCCCGGTAAAATATACCCACAGTCAAGTGGAGATGATGAGTATAGCCGATTACCATAATAGTCTAAAATTACTTCTTTTAATTGGGACAAGTGTGTCAGGGGACGGTTCTTTGACACATTAAAGAGATGTTAGAATATATTGTTACTTTAAAACCATAATATAATAATCTTAAATTTAATAAGGAGTCATTATGAAACCGAGGATAGGAATAACTTGTAGTGTGGAAAATAAAAATAGTGGTTTTTACGCTAAACTACATTACAGAAATATTGATGTAATATCTAAAGCAGGAGGGTTACCAATTATCCTACCTTATACCGGGGGAGAAGGCGAAGAATATCTTGATATATTAGATGGAATCTATTTTACCGGTGGGATAGATGTAAATCCTATGTTTTTTGGAGAAGATCCTATATATGGTATAGGAAGTACTAATATTGAAAGTGATAAATTTGAAATAGAATTATACAAAAAAGCAGTTAGAATAGACCTTCCCATGTTAGGAGTATGCAGAGGCATGCAAGTAATTAATGTTGCAGCCGGTGGTACCATATATCAAGATTTGAGTACACAATTACCGAATTGTATATGCCACAGACAAGTCGGAAGCCCGGTAAGTGATTATTTTCATAAGGTTTTAATTGAGGAGAATAGTAAGTTATATAATATTCACAAAAATAAAGATATATACACAAATACATTTCATCATCAAGCTGTTAAGGACGTAGCTCCGGGGTTTAAAATAACTGCCAAAACTAGAGA
>NBMG01000083.1 GCA_002084865.1 Candidatus Atribacteria bacterium 4572_76 | reverse complement strand
TAAAATACAGTAACAAGTAATATGTAATGAGTGGTAATAAGATTAAATTTCTGAAATTATAAAAACAGGTACTTACCACATGTTACACATTACATCACTTGTTGGTTAGTTGGTTAACTGATTAAAGAATTAATACCGGGGGGTCGGTGTAGAGGCACGGCGTGCCGTGTCTTCTTGTACTTTGGGCACGATATATCGTATCTCCACTCCTGAATTCTGGTTTTCTTCACGCGATACTCGATACGCAATACGCGATACGAATTACTAACGACTTATAATAGGGGGTAATTATATTGACAATTTTGAAGAGTTTTAACTCGATCAAAATCGGACTTGCTTCACCAGAGCAAGTAAAAAAATGGTCTCATGGCGAAGTTAAAAAGCCTGAAACTATTAATTATAGAACTTTAAAACCAGAGAAAGATGGTTTATTTTGCGAAAGAATATTCGGACCAGTTAAAGATTGGGAATGTAGTTGTGGAAAATACAAAAGGATAAGATATAAAGGTGTAATTTGTGACAGATGTGGAGTCGAAGTTACTAAATCTATCACCAGAAGGGAAAGAATGGGGCATATTAAATTAGCTTCCCCAGTTTCCCATGTTTGGTATTTTAAGGCTATACCCAGTCCTTTATCTCTACTTTTAGATATATCTCCTCGTAATTTAGAAAAAATATTATACTATGCTCCAGACCGGAGAAGGGAACAGTTATTCGAAGTTATTGAGAAAGATAATGCAGATTTAGAAAAAGGAGATATAATTTTAGAAGCAGAATACCGTATTCATAAGAAGTATAATGAAAATTTTAATGCCGAACCGGTTTATAATGTTAATAAAGTAAAAATATTTTCTCATAAGATAGGTGATGTAATTTCGGAGGAAGAGGATCAAGATTTGCAGAAAATATTTGGTAAAATTTTCTATCAAAAGGAATTACTATTCCCTGCAAATAAAGAAGAAGAATCTGATGAAGGCGAAGCAGAAAAAGAAGAGGTTGAGGAAGGGATTAAAGAAATTAGAGAAGAAGAGGTAGAAAGTAAGGAGGCCCAATACCGAATTACTAAAATTAATGGCTTAATTTCTGAGACTAACTTAAAAAGGTTAGAAGAAGAAAAAAACTTGTCCTTGCGGGCAAAATTAGCCACTCAAAACATTGAGGAATCTTGCTACATAGTGATACACCCCGGGAGCACTACCTACAAAAGAGGAGAAATAATATTAGAAATAGAAAAACTCCTTTTAAGCAATTATGATCCTGAATTTAAAGCGGGGATAGGGGCAGAAGCAATTAAAGAGTTATTGAAAGAGTTAACCTTAGATAAATTAACTCTGGAGCTTCGCGAAGAATTAAAAAAAACTACTGGCCAAAAAACTAAAAAGATTATTAAAAGATTACAGATAGTTGAGGCATTTCGTAAATCTAATTGCAAGCCCGAATGGATGGTATTAGAAATAATTCCGGTTATTCCTCCAGACTTAAGACCAATGGTGCAATTAGAGGGAGGACGTTTTGCTACTTCAGATTTGAATGACCTGTATAGGAGAGTTATAAATCGGAATAACAGATTAAAAAGATTATTAGAATTAGGGGCCCCGGAAATTATTATCAAAAATGAAAAACGGATGTTACAGGAAGCGGTTGATGCTTTGATAGACAATGGAAGAAGAGGTCGAGCAGTACTTGGCACCGGGAATAGACCCCTTAAATCGTTAAGTGATATGTTAAAAGGTAAGAAAGGGAGATTCAGACAGAACCTTTTAGGTAAAAGAGTAGATTATTCAGGTAGGTCAGTAATTGTAGCAGGTCCTAATTTAAAATTTTACCAATGCGGATTACCTAAAAAAATGGCTTTGGAGTTATTCAAGCCATATGTAATGAGAGAATTAGTAGCCAAAGATTTGGCCCATAATATCAAAACTGCTAAAAAAATAGTAGAGAAAAGTAAGCCGGAAGTCTGGAGTATATTAAAGGATATCGTAGAAGATCATCCTGTCTTACTAAATCGGGCACCAACGCTACATCGCTTAGGGATTCAAGCTTTTAAACCTGTTTTGGTGGAAGGAAATGCAATACAGATTCATCCTTTAGTTTGTTCAGCTTTTAATGCGGATTTTGACGGTGATCAGATGGCAGTTCATGTTCCTCTTTCACCGGAAGCTCAAGCTGAAGCAGAAATTTTAATGCTATCTTCGAATAATATACTCTCTCCAGCCAATGGCTTACCTATAGCATTACCTAGTCAGGATATAATTTTAGGTTGTTATTATCTGACTATGCGGGAAAGCGAGAGGACGGTTTTATAGACTTACATGCTAAAATTAAATGTAAAATACATAACTCCTTAAAAAGCACAACAGCTGGCAGAATTATTTTTAACGAAATTTTCCCTGATGGTATGGATTTTATTAATTTAACCATAACAAAAAAATCCTTAGAAAAAATTATATCTTTTGTTTACCGAAAATATGGAAAAGAAATAACTGTTGATGTTTTAGATAAGATTAAAAAATTAGGCTTTAATTTTGCTACTTCTTCCGGGATTTCTATGGGGATAGCAGATTTAGAAATACCTTCCCAGAAAGATGAGATATTAGAAGTTGCTGAAAAGGAAGTAGATAAAATTCAAGAACAATATAATTACGGATTAATTATGGAGGATGAGCGAGAACAAAAAATTGTAAACGCCTGGACTAAAGCTGCAAATGACGTGGTTGATGCTATTTTGAAGAATTTAGGTAAATTTAATCCTTTATATATTATGGCTGATTCCGGAGCTCGAGGGAGTAAGCGGCAGATTGGTCAATTAGCTGGAATGAGGGGTTTAATGGCTGATCCTTCAGGAAAAATAATCGAATTTCCTATTAGATCTAATTTCAGAGATGGGTTGTCAGTATTAGAATATTTTATTTCTACCCACGGAGCTCGAAAAGGGTTAGCAGATACTGCTCTTAGAACTTCAAAATCAGGATATTTAACCAGAAGATTGGTTGATGTAGCCCAGGATGCAATTATCAGAGAAGAAGACTGCGGTACATCTGACGGAATAATTATTAGGGCTTTTCAAGATGACGGTAATATAATCGAGACTTTAGAAGAAAGGTTAGTAGGGCGAATAACCCAAGAAGAGGTAATAGATCCCAGGACCGGTGAAGTATTAGTTGGATTAGGGGAAGAGATTGACGAAAGAAGTGCTAAAAAGATTTCGGAAACGGGGATAAAAGAGGTTAAAGTTAGATCGGTTTTGACTTGCAGAGCAGAACACGGAATATGTGTAAAATGCTATGGTAAAGATATGGCTACCGGTAAATTAGTAAATATCGGAGAAGCCGTAGGGGTTATTGCAGCTCAATCTATTGGAGAACCAGGAACACAATTAACTTTAAGGACTTTTCATACAGGAGGAATTAAAATAACCGGTGAAGATATTACCCTGGGACTTCCACGAGTAGAACAACTTTTTGAGGTGAGAAAGCCGAAAAAACAGGCGGTAATTAGTGAAATAAATGGAATAGTAGAGGAAATTATTACTGAGAACAATTATAAGAAGCAGATAGTAATTAATCCTGAAACATCAAAGGAAAATAAAAACCCTGTTGAAGAAAAGAAAAAAATCTATAATGTTTCCCCCGATTTAAGGCTGATTGTAGAAAAAGGACAAAAGGTTAAGGCTGGAGAAAGATTAACGGTTGGATTTATTGATCCTCATGATATTTTAAAGATTCAGGGAATTAAGGCGGTTCAAGAATATTTATTAAAAGAGATACAAGCCGTATATAGGTCGCAAGGGGTTAAAATCAGTGATAAACATATCGAGACAATAATTCGTCAAATTGCCCGTTTAAATATGATTTATGTAAGATCAGCTCGTGACTCCGAATTGCTATCCGGGGAATTAGTGTATGTATCAGATTTTGAAAAGGCCAATAAAAAAGTCGTAGAAGAAAATGAAGAAATTAGTAAGAAGAATAGAGAATTATTAGAAAATAAAAAAACAATCTTTTCGGTGGTAAATGCTAAAACAGGTGAGGTGATAATTAAAGAAGGAGAGGTTATTACTAATAAAGTTATACCTAAAATTGAAACTAGCGATTTTACTGCCTTGGTAGTTGAAGATCAAGAAAATAAACAATTTACTATTGTGAAAGGAGAAAATTTATTTATAGAAAGAATAACTGGCAATATTTTGGTCGGAGAGATTAAAGCTGATAACCAAAAGAACAACACTGAAGTAGACATTCTAAGTGATTCTAATATAAAATTTAATGAGGTCATTAGCAAAGAAATGGGAGTAGAAATTGCCAATAGTGATATTAGAATAATAAGTTGTGCTAAGCCAGATATTTACGAAAAGATAAAGGGCAAGATTACTGCTGCAGATATTATTAATCCGGAAGATTCTCAAGTTTTAGTAAGTGCGAACAAGCAACTTACTTCCTTAGAAGTGGGTAAGATCAAAAAAACCAAGGTAGATAGAATAAAGGTATGGGAAGAAATTAAAGAGATATCCGTAAGAGACGGACTGATCAAATTAATTAAAGATGAAATTGTTGGCCGATCCATTGGCGAAGATATTAAGGATCCGATAAGCGGAAATATCATCGCGGCTAAGGATCAAATAATAAGTAAGAATTTAATTAAAAAAATATTATTGTATAAATTAAGCGAGCTACCATTGGAAGATGGGAGATATTTTTCTTTAGAAGGTAGAGCTTTAGAATTCCTCTACGATAATGCAGTAGGTAAGGTTGCTGCTTTAGATATTTTGGATCCGGAGACAGGTGAAGTTATAATTAATGGAGGTAAAAAGATAACCAGGGATGATGCTACAGAAATTTGCAATAAACATTTGGATTTAATAAAAGTAAGGGCAAACAATAAGATCGCATGTATCAATATAATTGAAAATGTAGGATTTATTAAAAGGAAAAAGTTTGTAGCAGTAGGAATGCCTATAATCCAAGGTATTACTCAAGCCTCGCTTTCTACTGAGAGTTTTCTGTCTGCCGCATCATTTCAGAGAACTACTCATGTTTTAACCAATGCTTCTATTAAGGGGAAAGTAGATAAGCTTTATGGTTTAAAGGAAAATGTTATTATCGGTAATATAATACCTGCAGGGACAGGTTTAGATAGATACAGAGAAATAGAAGTTGATTACTCACATGAGGAAGAAGAAAAAGTAGAAGAAATCTTTAAGCAGGTAGAAGGAGAGCAAGAAAAAAAGGAGATAAATATCTTTAAAGAAGAAGACGAAGGAAGTAAAGAAAAAATATCAGATCAGATAACAGATCAAGAACAGGAGCTTAATTAGTCGCTAACATAGCGTAGAGCGGGTAGCGTTTAAAAGCGTATAAGTGCGAGTGAGTAATAAGTGTAAGGAAAATACAAAAAACAATACATATTAGTCGTTAGTTTTAAATACAGTTTTACAGTTATCAGTATTCAACTAAAAATTTAAAACGAAAAGCGGAAAATCATAATTCAAACTTGCAACCTATATTTTCAATAGGTAAACTGGCTAATTGGGTAACTGAATAATCTTGTAACTCGCGTCTTCATCAACTAGTTAACCAGGCAACTAACTAATTCTTAACGCGATACGCGATACTCAATACTCGATACGATTTTTATACCAATTTAGCTTGACATCAAATACTGATGCTGTTAGAATATAAAAGTATTTTTATTTATAGGATATCGATAAATTTAGACAAAGGAAGGTAAGATATGCCTACCATAAACCAATTAGTAAGAAAAGGTAGAAAAAAGGTCTTTAAAAAATCTGATACTCCCTCTTTGCAGGGCAGCCCTTTAAAAAGAGGGGTATGTACCAGAGTTTGGACTATAACTCCCAAGAAACCTAATTCCGCCTTAAGAAAAGTCACTCGAGTAAGATTAACTAACAATATGGAGGTTACTGCCTATATTCCTGGAATAGGGCATAATCTTCAAGAGCATTCTATTGTACTCTTAAGAGGTGGAAGGGTAAAAGATTTACCAGGAGTTAGATATCATATTGTCAGAGGAGTTATGGATGCCACTGGAGTAGAAAATAGAATGCAAGGGCGTTCAAGATATGGATCTAAAAGACCAAAGAAGGCAAGTAAATAATAAGTCGTTAGTGAATAGTGAATAGTCGTTAGTATATCGTATTGCGTATCGAGCATCGCGTGAAGAAAACTAGAATTCAAAACTCAAACTGTTTTCTGATTTTTCTGTCATTGCGAGCGAACGAAGTGAGCGCGGCAATCCCAGTGTTAATTCTTTAACTAGCTAACCAGGTAACTAACTAATTCTTTATGAGATGCGAATTTGGGTACTAGGTTCTATTTCTTAACGATATACGATATACGATATACGAAATACTAATTTATAAAGATAGAGGTGGTAGATAATGTCCAGGAGAAGAAGGGCAGTAAAGAGAATAAATGCACCAGATCCTGTATATCATGATAAGAATGTAGCAACTTTTATAAACAAGCTAATGTATGATGGTAAAAAAAGTAAAGCGGAAGCAATTTTTTATCGAGCCTTAGATGTGGCTGCCAAAAAAACAAAAAAGGAACCTTTGGAAGTATTTAACCAAGCATTACAGAATGTTATGCCGGTATTAGAGGTAAAATCAAGGAGAGTTGGAGGAGCCAGTTATCAGGTCCCGATTGAAGTAAGTCCGGATAGAAGAATAACTTTAGGGATGAGATGGATAATTAATTTTGCCAGGAAAAGAACAGGTAAGCCAATGCATGAAAAATTATCCTTAGAGTTAACGGATGCAGTGAATGGTGTCGGAGCAGCCGTTAAAAAGAAAGAAGATACTCATAAGATGGCAGAAGCGAACAAAGCATTTGCTCATTATAGATGGTAAATAAAATAGCGTAGAGCGGGTAGCGTTTAGCGTATAGTTTGGATTAATAATAAATGATTGTCCTAATCAAATTAAAAACTTAAAGCTAAAAGCGAAAAATCTTAATTTAAAACTCAAAACTGTTTTCAGATTTTTCTGTCATTGCGAAACGAAGTGAGCGTGGCAATCCCAGTGTTAATTCTTAACGAGATACGATTCACGAGATATGAGATACAAATAAAAATAAGGTTTTGGAATTATGTCAACGAAATTTCCTTTAGACAAAGTAAGAAATATAGGTATAATGGCCCATATTGATGCCGGAAAGACTACCGTTACCGAGAGGATACTTTATTACACGGGAAAGGTCCATAAGATGGGCGAGGTGCACGAGGGGTCAGCAACTATGGATTGGATGCCCCAAGAAAAAGAGAGGGGTATTACTATAACCTCTGCGGCAACCACTCTTTATTGGAAAGATAAGCGTATTAATATTATTGATACGCCTGGACACGTAGATTTTACCATGGAAGTTGAACGTTGTCTAAGGGTGCTCGATGGTGCTGTTGCGGTATTCTGTGCAGTAGGAGGAGTTGAGCCTCAGACAGAAACCGTTTGGTATCAGGCAGAAAGATATAATGTTCCCCGTATTGCCTTTATTAATAAAATGGATAGGTCAGGAGCAGATTTCAACCATGTTATAAAAATGATTCAAGATAAACTGGCGGCCAATCCAATCATTATTCAATTGCCCTGGGGGAGTGAAGAAAATTTTAAAGGTATTATCGACTTAATAAAAATGAAAGCGTACTCTTATACTATAGATAATTTAGGAGTAAATTACAGAGAGGAATCTATATCAGAAGATATGTTAGAATTGGCTAATGCACATCATCATAAAGTACTAGAAAGCTTAGCTGAACTTGATGAAAAAATTATGGAGAAATATCTGGAAGGTGTAGAAATTACCTCCAACGAAATAAAGTCTGCAATTCGCAGGTTAACTATTAAAAATAAGGTAGTCCCGGTTTTATGTGGTTCAGCTTTAAAAAATAAAGGTATTCAGTTACTTTTAAATGCGATAGTTGATTATCTACCTTCTCCTTTAGATGTTCCACCGGTAAAAGGTATAGATCCTCAAAATGAGAAAGGGATAGATAGATTGCCCGAGGACAAAGAACCATTATCTTCTTTGGTTTTTAAAATTATGACTGACCCTTATATAGGAAAATTAAGTTTTGTTAGAGTTTATTCAGGAATATTAAAATCAGGTACCCATGTTTATAATTCAACTAAAGATTTTAAGGAAAGAATAAATAGATTAGTACTGATTCATGCTGATCACAAGAAGGATGTTACAGAGATACCTGCTGGAAATTTAGGGGCAATAATAGGATTAAAAAAATCTACTACCGGTGATACTTTATGTGATGCAAAACATCCTATAATTTTAGAATCAATGAAATTTCCTGAACCGGTAATATCTATCGCTATAGAGCCAAAAAGTAAAGCAGAGCAAGATAAAATGGCTTTGGCTTTGGATAAATTATCAGAGGAAGACCCGACTTTTAGAAGAACGCATAATGTTGAAACCGGTCAAACTATCATCTCAGGTATGGGGGAATTGCATTTAGAAATAATTGTAGATCGTTTACTTCGGGAGTTTAGAGTAGAAGGAAATATAGGAAAGCCACAAGTAGCATACAAAGAGACAATCGAGAAAGCTGCTAAGGCTAGAGGGAAATTTATCAGACAATCAGGAGGCAGGGGACAATATGGAGATGTAACCCTGGAGATAGAACCCTACAAAGAAGATAATTTTAAATTTATTAATCGGATAATTGGCGGAGCAATACCCAAAGAATATATCCCCGCAGTAGAAGGGGGTATAAAAGAAGCTATGCTAAGCGGAGTATTAGCTAATTACCCGGTCACCAATATAAAAGTAACTTTATCAGACGGTTCTTATCATCCGGTAGATTCATCGGAGATTGCTTTTAAGATTGCAGCCTCTATGGCTTTCCAAGAATGTATGAAAAAGGCCAAACCGATACTTTTAGAGCCGATGATGGAAGTAGAAATCGTAACCCCGGAAGAATATTTAGGTAGCCTGATAAGTGATATAAGTTCACGGAGGGCGAAAGTAGAAGGGATAGAAACAAAGGCTAAAGTAAAAATTATTACTGCTTATGTACCTTTAGTAGAAATGTTTGGTTACGCTACTAGTTTAAGGTCAATTTCACAAGGTAGAGCAACTTTTACTATGCAGTTTTTATATTACGAAAAAGTTCCGGATAATATTGTGAAGGAAATATTAATCTAGATTTAGAATAATAAAAATAGTATAGAATTTTTAAGGAGGAAAAATCAAATGGCAAAAGAAAAATTTGTAAGAACTAAACCCCATATTAATGTGGGTACTATCGGTCATGTAGACCATGGAAAAACAACTT
>NBMG01000082.1 GCA_002084865.1 Candidatus Atribacteria bacterium 4572_76 | reverse complement strand
CCTCAATCGGAGAGCGAAAAGCTCCGAATAGTAAAATTGCCGGAAAAGCTAATGTCCTGATATTCCCCGATTTAAATTCCGGAAACATTGCTTATAAATTAATACAAAGATTAGCTAAAGCTGAGGCCATAGGTCCCATTTCTCAGGGGATGAGAAAACCGGTCAATGACCTTTCTCGTGGCTGCAGCGCCGAAGATATTGTTAATGTGGTAGCAATTACCGTATTGCAAGCAGGAGAAGTGTAATTAGTCGTTAGTCGTTAGTTTGAAATACATTATACGAGATAAACTAGTTAAATAGAATAATTCTAATAATTTATTAACAAAGTAACTAATCAACGAATCGAGATATATATTTGAATTTTTAAATTTTGCGCTATAACTATACGCTAACTCTCTACGCTAGTTTTATTAACTAACGACTAATTTAATTGGACAATCGGATAATTTGTAAATTGTATTAAATGGTTATTTCCCAAAAAGACAAAAATATTTTACAGGTTATGTATATTGTGTACAGCAGATAATTTTATAGCAAATTATAACTTTTTGATTATAATTATGTTGTAGGGGCACAATGAATTGTGCCCTCACTATGTAATTAACTAATTTCTCCTGTAGGCACGATGCATCGTGCCTCTACATTACCATTTTATTTATTTTATGGGTTACAATCATTAAATATTTGAAAATAACTTTTCAAGTCTAAATAAATATAAAAGTTTAGGAGAATAAATATCATGATAATCTTATCTTTAAACTGTGGTAGCTCCTCAGTAAAATACAAACTTTATAATTGGGAAAGCCAGGAAATAATTGCCAAAGGTATGGTAGAGCGGGTGACTATCGGAGATTCTTTCTGTGTTCATGAGGTCAATCGTAAAGAAAAAGTTACCATTAAGCATGATTGTCCCACTCACAAAGAAGCTATAAAGTTGATTACAGAATGTCTTGTTCATCCCGAATATGGAGCAATCAAAGACTTATCCGATATCTCCGCCATCGGCCACAGGGTAGTCCACGGAGGTGAAAAATTCTACAAATCGGTAATCATCAATCGGGAAGTTCTAAAAACCTTTAAAGAACTGGCCAGCCTTGCTCCTCTGCATAATCCCCCTAATATTATGGGCATAGAAGCAGCCATGGAGCTGTTACCTGATATTCCCCATATGGCTATTATGGATACCGCCTGGCATCAGACTATGCCTGATTATGTTTATAATTATGCTGTGCCTTACCAGTGGTATGAAAAGCACGGGATAAGAAGGTACGGTTTTCACGGCACCTCTTTACTCTATGTAGCCAAAAGAGCCGCGGTTCTCCTGAATAAAGACCCCTTCGAATGTAACTTGATCAGCTGCCATATCGGCAACGGAGTAAGTGTAAATGCGGTGAAAGATGGCCTTTCTTATGATACCAGTATGGGCTTTACCCCTTTAGAGGGAGCCATTATGGGGACCAGAGCCGGAGACCATGATGCTGCTTTAGACTTCCATGTTATGCAAGAAGAAGGTTATTCACCTGAAGAGATGAATAATATACTAAACAAAAAGAGCGGAATATTGGGGATAACCGGTAAGTATGTAGATAGAAGAGATGTAATAAAAGCTGCCTCCCAGGGAGACAAGAGAGCCCAATTAGCCCTGGAGATGGAGGCTTATAGACTGAAAAAATATATCGGTGCCTACACTGCCGCTTTGGGAAGAGTAGATGCCCTGATCTTTACCGCCGGGGTAGGGGAGATGAGTCCTATAATCAGGTCAAAGGTATTAGAAGGACTGAATATCTTGGGAATTAAATATAATCCCGAAAAGAACAAGATAGCTCGAACCAGGAATGCTGAGCTGGATATCTCTGCCGATGATTCCCCGGTAAAGATATTTATTATTCCTACCGACGAAGAGTTGGTCTTTGTGGAAGATGTGGTAGCCCTACTGGAAGGTACTTACAATATTCATACCAACTTTAAATATACTTTTGAGGAAGAAAATTATAAGAATCTAATGAGAGAGAAAGACTTTAAAAAAGAATGTAAAGAAAGTCCTGACTTATTCAAAATAAAAGCACTTTAAAACAATTAAAAAAGAAATGTTAATATTTACTGATTATTAAAAATAATTTGCTTTTTTCAATAAGAAATTATATACTTTTAAAGTTATTAAGATAATAAAATAGTCGTTAGTGAATAGTGAATAGTCGTTAGTATATAGTATCGCGTATTGCGTATCGAATATCGCGTTAAGGAAATCGGTTTTCAGTTATCGTATACAGCTAAAAACTTAAAGCGAAAAGCGAAAAACCATAATTCAAAACTCAAAACTTTTTCTCTCAATATTAAATTTTCACGAGATACGAGATACGAATCAGGGTTTACGGAAAAAGGAAATTCATATGCAATCAAATTATATTATAGAATAAGGAGGTATGCGCTATGCCGATGCCAAAAAGAAAAATATCAAAATCAAGAAGAGATAAAAGACGCACACACTGGAATTTGAATGAAGTAAATTTAGAGGAATGCCCAAGATGCCATGAGATGAAGTTACCTCACCGAGCATGCCTTGAATGCGGTTATTATAATGGAAGAGAAATTATTTCCTCTTCTGAGAAAAGAGATAAAAAGAAATAAACTACGAAATAATATTATTATTGGATATGAGAAAGTGCCACAGTTAATTTATTAGAATGTGGCACTTTTTTTATTTCTATAATATAAAGTTAGTGTAAAATTCAATAGGATGTTTAGATAAAAAAGGAATTATCAATAGTGTTTTTTTATATCTTTTTTAATTTCCTTATTTTTCTTAGCACGATAATCAATACGCAATACGCGATACGAATTTATTCAAAAGATGCTTGATTTTTAAATGCCACTAATGTATAATACTTACAATTATTAGTAGCTAATAATAGGTGCTATCAATAAATGTAAGATAGGTGACTGAGAAATGTTTCAAAATTTAAGTAAATCAGAAAGGCAAAAAGGAATAAAAGAATATCTATCGAAGGATCCATTTTTGTCTGACAAAAAACTTGCTGAATTATTTAACTTTAGTGTGCAGACTATTCGATTAGATCGACTAGAAATGGGGATTCCCGAAATGAGAAAACGAATAGTGCAAGTGGCTAAAAACACTCCTTCCACAGATAAGGTAAAATCTCTAAAAAAAGAAGAGATAATCGGAGAATTAATAGATATAGAGTTGGGCAAAAACGGTATCGCCATCTTGAAGACTACCAAAGATATGGCTTTTAACAAAACAGGGATAGTTAGAAGTCATTATATCTTTTCTTTAGCCGATTCATTGGCAATTTCCATCATCGACACAGAAGTTGCCTTAACGGGAATTGCTCGATTAAGTTATAAAAAACCGGTATATGCCGGACAGACTCTGGTTGCCAAGGCAAGAGTTGCTCGCAATAGAGGTAATAAATATTTAGTATCAGTCCACGTAAAGACTGACCAAAAGGAAGTATTTACGGGAAAATTAGTAATTTTTTCGGTTAACGATAAGATAAAAAAGGAGAAGACTTAAATGAAAATAGCTCTTGATGCCATGGGAGGGGATTATGCCCCTGAAGAAGTTATAAAAGGCGCTATTTTAGCCTTACAAGAAAGAGACTTAGAGATTATTTTGTTAGGAGATATAGGGAAAATAAAACTAGAGTTAATGAAATATACATATAAAAAGGATAAATTATCGGTCATAGATTGTAAAGAATCTATTGAAGCAGGCGAGTTTCCCTTAGGTGCCGTACGGAGCAAAAGGGATTCTTCTATAGTGGTAGGCACGAAATTGATAAAAAATAATCAAGCTGATGCTTTTATTTCTGCCGGAAATAGTGGGGCGGTTATGGCAGCGGCATTATTGGAGTTGGGGTGTGTTCCTGAAATACGTCGTCCCACCATTGCTGCTATCTTACCCTCGGTGAAAGGAAAAGTGTTAGTGTTAGATGTCGGTGCTAATGTTGATTGCAAACCGGAACATCTACCCCAGTTTGCCCTTATAGGGAGTAAATATGCTAAATATATCTTAGGAATAGAAAATCCCAAAATAGGATTACTAAATATAGGAGAAGAGGAAAATAAAGGAAATAAATTTGCTCAAAATGCTTATAAAAATTTAAAAAATGCCAATATTAATTTTGTGGGCAATACTGAAGGTAAAGATATATTTAAAGGAAAAGTTGATGTAGTAGTATGTGATGGATTCACCGGTAACATATTATTAAAATCTTCTGAGGGATTAGCTAAATTTCTTTTAACTACGATTAACAGTATGATCATCAGCCAACTTCCCCAAAATCAAGAGATGGATAAATTGAAGCAATATTTTATGAATTTGGTAAAGATGACCGATTATACAGAACATGGCGGAACTCCTCTATTAGGCGTAAACGGATTATGTTTTATATGTCATGGGCGGTCTAAGGCCAAAACCTTTAAAAATGCCATACTCAATACCGGTAAATTTGTAGATGCTAAACTAGTTGAGCACTTTAAAGAGATATAAATCAAAGAAAATAATTTAATAATAAGAAGGGGAGAGTATTAATTAATGAATAATATGCAAAACGTTAAAATAATTGGAACTGGTTCTTATGTTCCCAAAAAAGTTTTGACCAATGAAGATTTGGAAAAAATGGTGGATACAAATCATGAATGGATTATCACCAGAACCGGTATCGCTGAACGCCATATAGCTGAAGATAACGAAACTACCTCAGATATTGCTGCAAAGGCAGCTTTAAAAGCGTTAAAAAATGCAAATATTAAACCCGGGGAGATTGATTTAATAATTGTCGCTACCAATTCTCAGGATATGATATTTCCGGCTACTGCTTGTCTGGTTCAAAAGAAAATTAAGGCTGTAAATGCCGCAACCTTTGATTTGCAAGCAGGCTGTACCGGTGCGGTTTATGCCTTGATTACTGCCTGGCAGTATATTACTACCGGTTTTTATGATAATGCTCTAATAATTGGGGCAGAAACTCTCTCAAAACTCGTGGACTGGACGGATAGGAATACTTGTGTTCTTTTTGGCGATGGAGCAGGGGCGGCTGTTTTAAAAGCCGACCGGGAGAAAGGAATCCTTTCCGGCTGTTTAAAAGGAGACGGCTCAAACGATGATCTGATTATAATACCAGCCGGGCTTTCCAAATACCCGGCTTCTCATGAAACCGTAGAAAAGAGAATGCATTATGTTAAGATGAAAGGAAATGAGGTATTCAAGCTTGCGGTTAAACATATGAAAAGAACTACTATGAAAACTTTGGGCAAATGTAATCTTTCGGTTGAAGATGTAGCTTGCTTTATTCCGCATCAAGCTAATATTCGAATTATTCATGCCTTAACCAGGGTTCTGAAAATAGATAAAGATAAAGTTTTTGTAAATTTAAATAAATACGGAAATACCTCGGCTGCTTCGGTTATGATTGCTCTTGATGAAGCAGTAAAAGAAGGTAAGATTAAAAATGGCGATATCGTAGTGCTGACCGCATTCGGTGCCGGTCTTACCTATGGAACTATTGTATTGAAATGGTAAAATATTAGATATGCTGAGTTAGTGTAGACATTAGCAAGGTAGTTAGATAAAAAGAAGAATGTTGCTCTTTTTCTGTCTTCTTTCCTAACTATATACCCCAAGCTCTGCGCTATTTTTAATATATACTCAATATTTTCTTTTCAGGTATTAAAGATTTTAACAAAAAAGGCTATGAATAAAATATGGAAAAAATTGCTTTTGTATTCCCTGGACAGGGTTCTCAAAAAATAGGGATGGGGAAAGATTTAGTAGAAAATTATCCGGAAGCAAAAATTTTACTCAATAGGGCTAATGAAGCTCTGAAAGAAGAAAGAGTAGATATTGGTAGAATCTGTTTCGAAGGTCCGGAAGAAGAATTAAAGAATACAGTTAACACTCAACCGGCAATTTTAGCCATCAGTACAATTTTGTTTGAATTACTTAAGAAGCATAACATTAGCCCTTCCGTAGTTGCCGGCCATAGTTTAGGTGAATATTCGGCACTGGTAGCTAGTTCTGCTATTGAGTTTGAAGACGCGGTAAAATTGGTTAGAAAAAGGGGAGAATATATGCAAAATGCTACTCCTTTAGGAATTGGGTCGATGTTAGCTATAATCGGTTTGGAGGCTGCTGAAGTAAGAGAATTATGTAAAAGGGTAAGCGATTACGGAATAATT
>NBMG01000081.1 GCA_002084865.1 Candidatus Atribacteria bacterium 4572_76 | reverse complement strand
GGCGGAGCTGCTTTGGTGTTAGCAGGTTTGGTAGCAGAAGGAACCACCGAGTTAAGTAGAATATATCATTTAGACAGAGGATATGTGAAGTTAGAGGAAAAACTAAATTCCTTGGGGGCAGATATTAAAAGAGTGAAAGAGTGATATAGTCGTTAGTCGTTAGTGAATAGTCGTTAGTATTTAGTATTTAGTATATAGTATATAGTATATAGCAAGGAAGAAAGAGAAGAAAAGTTCAAATTGAAATTGGTTTATCAGTTAGTGGAGTAACACGGCTTATCGTTTTGAATTAATCTGAGATACAATTTTAGGTTTTACTCTTTTGTTTTTCACTAAATACTATATACTATATACTATATACTTATTTATAGAGGAGGAGAAGTTAAACATGCTAGGAATGGACAGAAGTTTGGGCATAGATTTGGGTACCGTAAGTGTCTTAATCTATCAGAAGGGAAAAGGAATTGTCCTTCAGGAACCTTCGGTAGTCTCTATTTTAAGAGATAGCGGAAAAGTTTTAACTGTAGGAGAAGAGGCCAAACAAATGTTAGGTAAGACACCGGGGAACATAATTGCTATCCAGCCCATGAAGAGCGGAGTTATCGCCGATTATGAGATAACAGAAAAGATGTTGAGCTATTTTATCAGAAAAGTTTGTGGTAACAGCAAGGTGTTTCGTCCTCAGGTAGTAATTTGCGTACCGTCGGGAGGAACAGAAGTAGAAAAAAGAGCAGCGATAGAAGCAGCTATGCAAGCGGGAGCAAGGAAAGCTTATTTAATTGAAGAACCAATGGCGGCAGCTATTGGAGCCGGCTTAGATATTAGTGAACCCTACGGAAATATGATTGTTGACGTGGGCGGGGGTACCGCAGATATCGCCGTTATCTCTTTAGGTGGAATTGTGGTAAGCGAATCATTAAGAGTGGCAGGAAATGATTTTGATGAAAATATTATCAAATACATTAAAGAGAAATACAGGTTAATGATCGGCGAAAAAACTGCTGAAACTCTAAAGATTGAAATCGGTACAGCAATAGAATTAGAAGAAGAATTATTTACTGAAATAAGGGGGAGAGATTTAGTGTCCGGGTTGCCTAAGAGTATTTCAGTCGGCTCTAATGAAGTGTTAAAAGCCATTTCTCCTTCGTTAAAAACAATAATCGAGGGAGTTAAAACGGTTATGGAGAAAATTCCTCCCGAATTGGCTGCTGATATTGCTGATAAAGGAATCATTATCACCGGCGGAGGGGCACTGTTAAGACATTTCGATGATTTATTAACTGAAGTAACCGGAATACCAGTTTATTTAGCTGAAAATCCAATTTCATGTGTAGCTTTAGGCGCGGGGACGGTTTTAGACAATATCCATGTATTAAGGAGTGGGCTAGTAAGTTCGTATAAGTAAGTTAATTTACCAATTTACCGATTCACCAATTGACCAATTAAATTAGTTGTTAGTGTTAAATGTAAGTTTTCAGTTTAGGATAAAGCTAAAAAGTTAAAGTTAAAAGCGAAAAACTAAAATTTAAAACTCAAAACTTTTTTGGTTAAAGTATTGCTTTTAATGTAGGGGTCGGATTTATCCGACCCGGAGTGTTCTTGGAATTTTTTGCACGGACTCAATACATCAAGTTTATTTATAATTCAACGTAGCTTGCTGTATTGTTATTAAATGCTAACAACTATTCACTAACGACTAAATATAAAGAAGGAGAATGATGAAGATAAAATTAGATAAAAATATTTTTACAAAAATTATTTTTATTTTGTTAATTATATTTAGTATAGGAATAAATTTAACCTACGGCCAGAGCCCTTTTATGCCAGTTTCAGAAATAAGTCCGGGGATGAGGGGGATAGGAAAAACCGTTTTTCACGGAACGCAGATAGAGATCTTTCAGGTGGATATCATTGATGTAATTAAAGGAGAAGGTGGAATTAGTCATTTTATTTTAGCAAATTTAAGTGGAAATAAGATTAAAGAGAGTGGCGGTATTTCGGCAGGGATGAGTGGCAGCCCGGTCTATATAGATAACAGATTGGTTGGAGCTGTATCTTATGCCTGGGAAATGAGCGAACACAACCTCTGTCTGATTACCCCTATTCAAGAAATGTTAAAAATACTTAAATTCCCCTATGATAATTATCAGACTACAGCGCAAGAATATAAGATTAATAATTCTTTATTTTTTACAAGGGAAAAATCAAACAAGATAATAGTGAAAAATACTATGGAAAATAATAGTTTTCCGGAATTAGCAGGTCGAGAGGAAATTATTTTTTTCCCCGCAGTTTCACCGATTATTATAAACGGTATTAAAGGTAGAACTTTAGACAGATTAAGCAGTTCTTTAAAAAAATTTAATCTTATGGCTATTCAGGGAATCGGGTTTAACGAAAATAATGATATAAACTTTCAAGAAATGGGAGAAAGACCTTACAATAAAATAGAAGCCGGTTCTGCCATAGGAATACAATTGACCAGGGGAGATGTCAATATTACTTCTATCGGAACAGTAACTTATCGAGAAGGAGATAAAGTCCTGGCTTTAGGACACCCCTTTTTGAAAAAAGGTGAAGTTTCATTCCTTCTTTCTGCAGTATACGTCTATCACAGTTTCCCCAACATAGTTATGCCTTTTAAATTAGGTGCTCCTTTAAATTTAGTAGGGAAGATTGTCCAGGATAGAGAGGCAGGTATATTGGCGATACTGAATTCTTACCCCCGAATTATTCCGCTTAAAATAGAGGTAACAAATATTAGTACAGGACTATCTTACCAAACAGGAGTCCAGATAATAAATGATTATGACCTGTTAAAGCCATTGGTTTCAAACATAACCTTGCAGGCTATAGATAATGCTCTGGATAGGATTGGAGCGGGAACTGCCCAGATAGAGATAGGGATAAAAGGTGAGAGAGAAGGACAAGAACTTTTTCGGAAGAACATGTACTACAGTTTAGATGATATAGCCATTAAGGCTATCACTGAGATACCCGAAATTATTGATTTAATTGTAAATAATTATTTTGAGATGGTAAATTTGACCGAGATAAACATCGATATTAAAATAGATAATAAAAAGAAAATTGGTAAGATAGAAGAAATTGTATTAGAAGATTCTTCGATTAAACCGAGAGATTACCTTAAAGCAAAAATAAAGATTAGACCTTTTCGGGGAGAGTTAATCGAAAAGATGCTGACTGTTCAGATTCCTCACGATACACCTCCTGGCGAAGCCTTATTAATAATAAACGGAGGAGCAGGGTTAGACAATCAAAAGGAAGAGTTTGATAACCGTGGGAAAAAGGATTATAAAAGTTTGGAAGAAGTCTTTAAGGATATTTCTGACAGACCAAGAGGCAATCAAATTATCGGAGAAGTAATTATATATTCTAATGAATTGCCTTACGAAGAAAATATTAATGATGGCGACCTGAGGAAAAAAGAAGAAAAAGATTTAATAATTTCTAAGATTGAAACAGATATGGTTATTGAAGGATATTTGGAAATACCTTTTACAATTGAAAAATAAAATAATTGACCGATTGACCGATTGACCGATTTACCAATTCACCAATTAATTGGTCAATTGGTGAATCGGTAAATTGGTGAATTGGATGGTAAATATGAAAATAGTAGCTTTTGTAAATTAATTGATAAAATATATCTTATGGTTAGCCCAGAGGAGAAGGAGCGGTGTCGTAAAAATATAATATTAAAATACAATATTTCTAAGGTTAAAGATTTTGTTGACGGCGGGGAGACCAGACAGGATTCTATATACAATGGCCTTAAGGCGTTGGATAAGGATACAGATATAGTAGTAATTCACGATGGTGCCCGGCCTTTAGTCGAAGAAACTATCATCCGGGATTCAATTGAAAATGCACAGAAATATGGAGCAGCAATTGCCGCGATTCCTATTAAAGATACCGTGAAAAAGGGTGGAAATAATTATTTTATAAATAAAACTCTTAATCGAGAGGAGATTTGGAGGGCACAAACCCCTCAAACTTTTAAATATGATATAATTTTACCGGCCTATCTTCAGGCTTATAAGGAAAAATTTTTAACCACAGACGATGCTGCGATTGTTGAAAGATATGGGCATAAAGTAAAATTAATAATAGGTTCAGAGGAAAATATTAAAATAACCACTCCTTTTGATATAATTATAGCAGAGAATTTTTTAAAGAAGGGATTCAGCTTTAAGTTTAAATTATGAAAGAAATTGAAATAGATAGCTATTCCAAGATAAATCTGACTCTCTTATAGGTCAGCAGAAAAGATTCTTAACCGATATAGAATAGCCAGGGGAGTTGAGATAGAAATTGATAAAAAAATTCCTTTGGCCAGTGGGATGGCGGGTGGTTCTGCTAATTCTGCGTCTATTTTAGTAGGAATAAATAAGCTTTTTGCTTTGAATTTAAGCAATAAAGATTTAAGGGGGATGGGTGAAGAGTTGGGCATGGATGTCCCTTTTTGTATCCAGAATGGTACTGCTCTTGCTTACCATAGGGGAGAAAAAGTAATTCCTCTACCTCCGATCAATCCACCACTGTGGATCATAATAATAAACCCTGGGTTTGAAATACCTACCAAGTGGGCCTATAATAATCTTGATTTAGATCTGATTAAGAAAGAGAAGAAAAATACTAAAGCTATGCTGGAAGCCTTAAAGGAAGGCGAGGTTCGAGGGATTGCTAAAAATTTATTTAATTCTTTCGAAGGGTTAATAATTAAAAAATACCCGGAAATTGGGAAAATTAAAGATAGATTAATAGAAGAGGGTGCTTTGGGAGCTATTATGTCCGGCAGCGGGCCTACTGTTTTTGGGATAGCCCAAGACAAAGAACAGGCTTTAAAAATTCATAAAAAATTAAAATCGGAATATAAATCAATCTGGTTAGTGCAGACTGTCTAAAGCAGTATATAGCTAATATGTGTATCTCGTATCTCGTGAATCGTATCTCGTTAAGGAAAGAGAATTCAGTAGTCAGAAGACTATTAACGGAAAGCGATTAGGATGTAGGGGTTCGATTCATCTTAACGCGATACTCGATACGCGATACTATATACTGATAAAAAAATAGGAGAGATTATGCGTATAGGTTTTGGATATGATGCCCATCCTTTAATTTTGGGAAGAAAATTAATTTTAGGAGGAGAGATTGTTCCATACCAAAAGGGTTTGGCTGGACATTCAGATGCTGATGTCCTAATTCATTCCCTAATAGATGCCTTATTGGGAGCAGCAGGAGAAGGAGATATTGGCCAGCATTTCCCGGATAATGATGAACAATATAAAGATATTTCCAGTCTAAAGTTATTAAAAAATACTTATGAAATATTAAAAAGAAAGACACTTACTATAAACAATATAGATGTTTCTGTAGTATTAGAAGAACCACGGATTGCGCCTTTTATTATGAGCATGAAAAATAATATAGCCCAAGTTTTAAAAACATCTTCCGAAAAGATAAATATTAAGGCTACAACTAATGAGAAGATGGGTTTTATTGGCCGAAAAGAGGGCGTAGCTTCTTATTGCGTGGTTAGCTTGAATGAGGGCACAGACTGAATTCGTATCTCGTATCTTGTGAATCGTATCTCGTTAAGAAAGTAGAAATCAGGAACTAAATTAGTATATAGTATGTAGTAAAGAAAAGAAAAACCAGAAGAAAGAAGACAAAAAATTCAGTAATAAGTGATAAGGAAAGACTTAGATAGTTAGTTGGTTAACTAGCTAACTCTTCTACAATACAAGTAATATTGTTATATTAGAAAGGGGATAAATAATGAAGGAAAAGAAAGATCAGACAAAAAATAATAAAACAGAAAAAGTTGAAGAGATAAAAGAGAAAAAGGCGCAGAAAGAGGAAAAAGAAGAGACAAAAGAGGAAGTAAAAGAAGAAGAAAAGAAAAAAGAAGAACATCTTAAAGAACCTGATTTACCTGTTCTTTTTGTTTGGTTTATAAGCATGTTGAGCGGAAAGGCCTGGGAGTATTTGGGTCTCATTATGAACCCCGATACTAAAGAAATTAATAAAGATTTAAAAAAAGCCAAGATTGCTATAGATACGGTAGCATTTTTATATGATCAAATTAAAGATGATTTAAATACGGAAGATTTTAAGCGTATCGAAAATTTACTGGCAAATTTAAGAATGAATTATGTGGAGAAGTTGAAAGAATCATAAGATGCTTCTGGTAGCTTAATTTCACAATTAATTAATTTTAATTAGTAGGACAGGAATTTTGTTTGTCTGTAAGAAGGAATATTAACAAGAAAAAGCGGGGAGGGTGCAAGAATAATGGAAAAATATTTTAACAAAACCGGTCTAAGTTTATTGGTCCTATTTCTGATCTTAATTTTGGGTACTGCAGTAATTTATGCTCAGGATTATCAGACCTATTATAAAAACGGGTATGAATATTTCCTTCAGGAGAAATATGAGATGGCTGAACAAAATTATAAAAAAGCTATAGAACTGAACCCTGATTTTGAAAATGCTCATTACTGGCTGGGGAAAGTATATAAACAGACCGGTGCTTATAGTCAAGCCATAGAACAATGGAAAGAAGTTTTAAGAATTAACCCAGGAAATCCACATGCTTTTCAGAATTTGATAGGCAGTTTTAAGAGCACCTCCCGGGTTCAATCAGATAAGGCAAATGATTATTTGGATGAGGGAATCAAAATAATTGGAAATCCGGAAGAATACCTTTTTAAGGGAAGCGCTCCTTCTGTAAATAGTTTATTGAGTGCCCTCCCTTATTTTAAAAGAGCAGCCAGAATAGAAACGAATTTATTGGAAGCTTTTTACTGGATGGGTGAAACTTATCGAGTCTTAGGAGAAAAAAGCACCTGGAAGTTTACTAATTTAGCGATAGAAAATTATAAAAAAGTTATCGATATGGAAGAAACAGCTAATCCAATCTCCTTTGAGCACCCCTCACCATATTGGCGTTCTTACGTACAATTAGCCAAAATTTATAGTTCTTTGGGATTGAAAGATAAAGAGGAAAAATTATGGCTTCAGTTAGAGAAAGCAAAATCACTCCCCTACAAGCAGGTTTTAGAAAGAAAAGGGTATTTTGGTTTTGGCTATCCTTCGCGAATAGAGGTCAGTTTTAAAGATGGAGACAAGATAGAGAACTGGATTTATTCGGAGAAGGATATCACTTTTACAGTAATAAATGGAGAAGTAGAGGGTGAAAAAGAGAAAGAGCCCGAACAGATCGAAATAGAAACAAAAACTGAAGAAAGTATACCG
>NBMG01000005.1 GCA_002084865.1 Candidatus Atribacteria bacterium 4572_76 | reverse complement strand
AAAATGCTACTCCTTTAGGAATTGGGTCGATGTTAGCTATAATCGGTTTGGAGGCTGCTGAAGTAAGAGAATTATGTAAAAGGGTAAGCGATTACGGAATAATTGAAATTGCTCCCTTTCATTCATCATTAATGGAATTAGCTAAAGATAATTTAGCCAGATATTTAGAAAAAGTAGAAATATATGACCCTCGAATACCGATAATCTGTAATGTTACTGCTGATTATGTTAGAAATAAAGAAGAAGTCAGATCGGCTCTAATCGAGCAGATGAATCACCCTGTATTATGGGTTGATTCCATAATGAAAATTAATTCTCAAGGTATTAATTGTTTTATCGAAGTGGGTCCGAGTAAGGTTTTAAGAGGGTTAATTAAACAGATTATTCCTGAAGCTGAAGTTTTTAATGTATTTGACTCAGATTCTTTGAAAGATGTAGTTGAAAAAATGAGGGAGGTCCTATAAAATGGTACTATCTGGAAAGGTTGCTTTGATTACCGGGTCGGCCCGGGGGATAGGTAAGGCTATTGCCTTAGAATTAGCACGCCATGGGGCAAACATTGTTGTTAACGATATTTCCCCGAAAAATGAAATTGATAAAACTTTGGAAGAAATCAAAAAAAGTGGTAATATGGCAATTGGAATAAAAGCTGATATAACAGTATTTGATGAAGTTGACAGAATGGTGAAAGAGATTATAAATAGATTTGGGAAAATAGATATATTAGTAAATAATGCCGGAATTACCCGCGATGCTCTTTTAATCAGGATGAAAGAAGAAGATTGGGATACAGTGATAAGAATAAATCTCAAAGGTACTTTTAATTGTTCCAAATCTGTGGCAAAATATATGATAAAGCAAAAAACCACTGATAAAATTGTAAATATATCCTCGGTTATCGGATTAGTGGGAAATATCGGTCAGGTTAATTATGCCGCATCAAAGGCGGGGATAATAGGATTAACTAAATCGATGGCAAAAGAACTTGCTTCAAGAAACATAAATGTAAATGCTATTGCGCCCGGATTTATCAATACAGACATGACTAAAAAATTACCGGAAAAAGTTAGAGAAAATCTGCAACAGCAAATCCCCTTGAAAAGATTGGGTACTGTGGAAGATATCGCTAAAGTGGTATATTTTTTAGTTTCTGATGCAGCAAATTATATTACAGGGCAAGTTATAAATGTCGATGGCGGTATGGTAATGTGAAAGGAGGTGAAAGTATAGAATGGAGACAATGGATAGAATAAAAAAGATAATCGTAGATCAATTAGGAGTTGATGAAAGTAAAATTACTGAAGATTCTTCTTTTATTGATGATCTGGGTGCGGATTCATTAGATATAGTTGAACTGATAATGGCTTTCGAGGAAGAATTTGATATAGAAATTCCGGATGAAGATGCCGAAAAGATGAAGACTATCGGAGATGCAGTTAAATACTTAAGCAAATAAGAATATTAAATACAAAATAGGCATAAGTATTTTTGTGTTTATCTTTTTTTAAGATAAGATATGTAATAAGAATAATTTCAGGAAATTAAAATAAATGGCTAATTAATTAAGGGTCGGAGATTTATCCGATCCTTAATTAAAATGTAAATTTACTAAAAATAATTAGTTAGTAATGGCGGTGAACAGAATAATGAAAAATAGAGTAGTAATAACCGGTTTAGGCCCGGTTACTCCTGTAGGGATTGGGAAAAATAAATTTTGGGAATCATTAATTCAGGGAAAATGTGGTATCGACAGAATAAGTTATTTCGATACCGAAAATTATCCTACTAAAATAGCAGCGGAAGTAAAAAATTTTGATTATACAAATTATATATCTGTTAAAGAAGCAAACAGAATGGATAAAAGCACTCAATTTTCGGTTGTTGCGGCAATGTTGGCACTTGAGGATTCTAAATTGAAAATAACCGAAAAGGATTCTTATTCAGCAGGAGTTTTAACCGGTTCAGGTATAGGCGGTATAGGAACATTAGAAAAACAACATAAAATATTATTGGAAAAGGGGCCAGGAAGAGTAAGTCCATTTTTTGTACCCATGATGATCTCCAATATATCCGCAGGTGAAATAGCTATAAAAATCGGGGCTAAAGGCCCAAATGGGGTTATTACTACTGCTTGTGCATCATCTACTCATGCTATTGGAATGTCTTTTAAGCTTTTGCAACACGGAGATGCCCAAGTAATTATCAGTGGAGGTGCAGAGGCTGCAATTACCCCCATGGCTTTAGCCGGATTTTGTAAAATGAGAGCCTTATCTACCCAAAATAACCATCCTAAAAATGCTTCCAAACCTTTTGATAAGGAGAGAGACGGCTTTACCATGGCGGAAGGCGCCGGAATATTAATCCTGGAAACTTTACAACATGCAAAAGAGAGAAATGCTGATATTTATGCCGAAATACTTGGTTTTGGCATGACTGCTGACGCTTACCATATTACTGCTCCCGCACCTGAGGGAGAAGCCGCAGCTAAGGCGATGGAAATTGCCTTAAAAGATGCAAAAATTGAACCCTCCCGGATAGATTATGTTAACGCTCATGGAACTTCAACTCCCTTAAATGATAAACTGGAAACCTTAGCCGTGAAAAGAGTGTTTGGTGAACATGCCCATAATTTGAAAATAAGTTCCAATAAATCAATGACCGGACATCTGCTGGGGGCAAGCGGTGGAGCTGAGGCTATTGCTACCGTCCTTACCATAAAGAATGACCTTATCCCTCCCACTATAAATTATAACTCACCAGATCCGGACTGTGACTTGGATTATGTGCCAAATAAAAGTGAAAAGAAAATAGTAAATTATGCTATCTCCAATTCATTCGGCTTTGGTGGACATAATGGAGTAATTGTTTTAGGAAAATTTAATGACAAATAACTTAGAAAGAAAATTAGATTATAAATTTAAAAATGAAACTCTTCTCAAAGAAGCCCTAACACATCCTTCTTTCCAAAAAAAGAGTTTGAAAGACAAATCAACTAACAATCAGAGATTAGAATTTTTAGGTGATTCTGTTTTAAATTTAATTGTAACTGAACAACTTTACCGTAGATTAGCCACTTTTTCGGAAGGTAAACTTACCAAAGTTAAATCGGTTATGGTCAGTAAAGATATCTTGGCTAAATGGGCTGGTCATCTTTCTTTGGGAAAATACATTATTTTGGGAAAAGGTGAAGATTCAACCGGGGGAAGAAAAAAATTATCTATTCTTGCAGATTGTTTTGAGGCTCTGTTAGGAGCAATATATTTAGATAGTGGCCTCCAAAAAGCTAAAAAAATAATCTCGCCATTTATAAAAAAAGAAACGGAGCTAATTCTAAAGGGAAAACACGGAGAAGATTACAAAACTCTACTACAGGAAATATCTCAAAAAAAGATGAAATGTTTACCCAAATATTATCTGATTAAAGAAAAAGGTCCGGATCACAAAAAAATATTTTGTATTGAGGCCAGACTAAATAAAATCACCTATGGAACCGGAACCGGTGAGAACAAAAAAGAGGCAGAGCAGGATGCCGCACATGATGCTTTAAAAAAGTTAAAAGTAATAAAATGAGGCAAAGAAAGTGTTTTTAAAAGAACTGGAAATTTATGGATTTAAATCGTTTGGGAAAAAAATAAAACTATCATTCAATTCTGGCGTTACCGCAATAGTCGGTCCGAATGGTTGTGGTAAGAGTAATATTACCGATGCAGTCAGATGGGTGTTGGGGGAACAGAATATCAGGTCTTTGCGGGGAAAACACCTAACAGATATTATTTTTTCGGGGAATCACAAAGAAAAACCTTTAAACCTTGCGGAAGTTTCGTTAACTATCAATAATTCTGAGAAAATACTCTCAGTAAATATGGAAGAAATAAATATTAAAAGAAGAATTTATCGTTCAGGAGAGACCGAAAATTTTATTAATGGAATCCCTTGTAAGCTGAAAGACATTCAGGAATTATTTATGAATACCGGATTGAGTAAAAATACCTATTCTATTATTGCTCAGGGCGAAATAGACCTTATATTAAGTGCAAAGCCATCCGAGCGGCGTTATTTATTTGAAGAGGCTGCCTCTATTTCTAAATATAGATATGAGAAGAAAAAAACATTAAACAGGATTGAAGAAACCAATAATAATTTAGATAAGATTGAAAATATAATTTCTGAAATAAAAAATCAATTAATGATTTTGGAAGAGGAAGCGAAACATTTAAACAGTTATAAAATATGTCAAGAAGAGATTAAAAGTTTAGAATTATTTTTAATCTATCAAAAATATAATTTATGCATAACAAATTTATCTAAAATAAAAAGAAACTTAGCACTATACGAGAAAGAAAAAATCAAGATTACCAAGAAAATTGAAGAAGATGAACTAGAGATCAACTCATTAAGAATAGAGTTAGATAATTTAAGCAAGGAACAAGAAAAATATAAATATAATAATTACGAACTGGAAAATAGAAAAAAATTAATTCAAAGCGAAATAAACTTAATGCTACAAAAGCAGAGCGATGTTAAAAAAAGGTTGTTTGATTTAAATAGAGAAGTTGAAAATATTACCAAAAAAATAGTTACTGGTGAACAAAATAAAAAAGTAGTAAGTTTGAACATTTTAGAGATAGATAAAAAATTAGAAAATTTTAATAAAAAACTTATTTATTCAAATGAAAAACTTGATAATATTTCGAAATTTTCCGATTCGCTCAACATTATAGAGGTTAATTCAAAGAAGGCATTAAAAACAATTTTAGAAAAAGAATCGTTTTTAAAGGAAGCAAAAATAAGATACAGTACTACCTTAAATATGATAAATATAAATTTAGAAAAAATAAGAAAAAAAAGAATGTTACTTGAAAAGCAATTGGAAAATATGGTGGCAAAAGAGAGAGATTATCAAAAAATTGTAAGAGAAAATAGAAAAATCGAAGATGAAGTACATCTCAAATCAAATGAAGAGAAAATTAGAGAGATTAATGATATCTTAAAAAAATTACAGACAGAAGTGGAGAAAGATAGACAAGTAGTTAGCTTAAAAGAAGAAAGAAAAAATATTTTAATGAAATCAATTAAGAACAACGGAAAGAAAAACGGACAAAGGACAGAAATATTTTATTCTAAATATTGCCAAAAATATCCTGATGACCTTTGTGAAAGACTCCTAAAACTTATCGATAATATTCCTTCAAAATATGAGAAAATTATGAAGGTTGTCTTAAGAGAAAATTTATACTCAATTGTAGTGAGCGATATTTCATCTGCCTTAAACATAATTAATTCTTCATTGGAAAAGGAATTAGATATATTAAAGATAATTCCTCTGGATTTGAACAAAAATATAAAAACACTTACGGATAGCCAGGTTAAAATTCAAAACAAAAGTATTTGTGGGTTCGCCCACGAATTGATAAATTACTCCCCAAAATACCAGAATTTATTTAAAGTTTTGTTGGGCAATGTACTGATAGTTGAAGATATAGAGACTGCCCTTGATATTTCTAATGAGTGTTTAGGTAAATATAAGATTATTTCACTAAATGGTATGGTAATAAATATAGACGGCTCTGTAGAAATTTATTCGAACTCTGTAAATTTAGAAAATATTAAAGATAGTTTTTACGATGTAGAGAAAGAGATTGAAAATTTAGAAAAAGAAATAGAAGCTTTAAAAATTAAAATTGAAAGAAATGATAATTTTATAGAAGAAAATAACCACATTTATGATTCTCTATGGAAAGAAAATCAGGAGATAAAAAGATTATTGCGAGAGAACGAAAAAAATACAGCGGATAGTATAAATAATCTGCACCAGGTAACAATTTCTATTAATGAACTAAAAGATAGCCTAAAAGATCTTTTAATTGAAGAAAAAAGTATTCTGGGGGAGAGAAAAAAAGTTTCCGAGAAATTAGGTATCCTGGAAAAAAATTACAACATACTTTATAAATATAGTAAAAATATTAGTCATTCTAATAGAACAATTAATCAGATTATTGCCAGAGGAAACAACCGTCTGAACAATCTTTACAGAGAAATAAATGACCTGAAAAACAATATTTTAATAAATAAAGAAAAACTGAAAAACATAAAAGAGAAAACTGAAAATATTTCTCAATACCAGGATGAGCATTCATTCAATTTAAGCGAAAAAAGAAGTGCCATAAAAAAATGTAAAGAAGAACTTGCCGATATATTAGAAAAAATAAAAGAGCATAAGATACGGATAAACGATTTGGATAAAGAGAATCCTTCTGTATTTAAGAAAGCGGGAGAGATAGAGAAAATAGTGCAAAGAAGATCGAACTTATTAAAAAGTTTACAGCAGGATAAGATACACCAACAAAAAATGTACGAATCCATCAAAGATAAACAACATAGAGAAGAAATGTTAGAAGTTCAGTATCGAGAAAAATACGTTAACATAGGTGATGAAGTAAAGAGAAATTATAATTTATCGCTGGAAAAATTGAAATTGTATAAAAACATATCCGGTTCACAGAGGGAAGCTAACCAAAGGATAGATATTTTAAGAGAAAATATATTAAAAATGGGGCAGATAAACTTTGAGGCTGAAAATAGATATAACTATCAGTTACAGCGTTATAATTCTCTATGTGAAAAATATGATGAGATATGTAAGGCAAAAAAATATCTGGAACTAACGATTTCCGAAATTGATAAAATTGCCACAGAAAGGTTTAAAAAGACTTTTAATCAGGTAAGAATCTACTTTAATGATATATTTAAAAAAATATTTTCCGGTGGGGAAGGTAAACTAATTATTGAATCTGAAGAGGATATACTAAACTCCGGAATAGATATAATTGCCCGCCCGCCCGGAAAGAAAACGCAAAATATTGAATTATTATCCTCTGGTGAAAAAGCCTTAACCGCCATAGCGCTTTCACTGGCCTTATGGAAAGCAAATCCTAGCCCTTTCTGTCTTTTTGATGAAATAGATACATCTTTGGATGAGGTAAATGCTGAAAAACTTACTCATATATTAAAGGGTGAAGATTTAAATCAGTCACAATTGATTCTTATTACCCATCAAAAAACAACGATGGAAGCAGCAGATACCTTATATGGTATAACCATGGAAGAATCAGGTATTTCAAAATTAGTTTCGGTAAAATTTGAAAAATAGACCAAGGTAAAAAATAAATACTATGAATATAAAAAATATATTTTATCAATTTAAAGAAGGGCTATCTAAGACCCGGATAGAGCTTGCCAATAAATTAGGACTTTTATTTAGTAATTCTAAAGATAAGTCCGATTTTTTAGAAAAATTAGAAGAGTTATTAATATTATCTGATTTAGGAACCTCCGCAACCGTAGAGATAATAAATGAATTTCAGCAGGTTAATTTTAGAGAATACAAGGAAAATGGCTTTTCATTTTTCAAAGAAAAATTAAAAGCCATCCTGATCGATATTTTAAATTCAACTTCATCTGAAATTAATATTGATGAAGATAGATTAAATATAATAATGCTGGTAGGGGTGAATGGTTCCGGAAAGACCTCAATAGCGGGTAAAATTGCTTATCGTTTGAAGAATAAAAATAAAGACATAATAATAGTTCCCGCCGATACCTTTAGAGCGGCAGCAATACAACAGCTTAAGATTTTAGCTGATAAAATGGGTGCAGAGATGATAAATGCCAAAGAAGGGGCTGACCCGGCTTCGGTCGTATATGATGGAATCAGTGCAGCTAGAGCAAGAGGGAAGAATGTAGTTATTATCGATACTGCAGGCAGACTTCATACTAAGACAAACTTGATGAATGAATTGGAAAAGATAAAAAGGGTAATCCAAAAAGAGACCGATAACTACTCATTGGAGATATTGCAAACCATAGATGCTACGATGGGACAAAATGCTATAGCTCAGGCAAAATCTTTCAACAAATCTTTGGGAGTTACCGGGATTGCCCTTACTAAAATGGATGGAACAGCCAAAGGGGGAATAGTGATTGCCATAAAAAAAGAGTTAGGTATACCGGTTAAATTAATTAGTTGCGGGGAAAAATTAAATAATTTATATGATTTTAAAACTGATGAATTTGTGGAAGCTCTTCTTGATTGACACTAAAGGTAATTTTCTATATACTTATAAAGGAATTTTGGCGGAATTGGAAATTATTAAAGAAACTGAAGATAAGAGGAGTTATTTTTTTTATGTTTGCCAGTCTTACTGAGAAATTTCAGACAATATTTAAAAAGCTAAAAAACAAGGGAAAGTTAAACGAAAATGACATAAAAAATTGTCTTCATGAAATTCGCATAGCTCTTTTAGAAGCAGATGTAAATTACAAAGTAGTAAAAGAATTCATAAATAGTTTACATGATAAAATGCAGCAGGAAAAGATATCCGAAAGCCTAACACCTGCTCAACAAATTATAAAAATTGTAAATGGAGAGATAGCTACCACCCTGGGTTCTAAACAAAAGGATATTAGAATGAATCCCGCTCCTCCTACCATTATAATGTTAGTGGGACTGCAGGGAACCGGTAAAACTACTACAGCCGTTAAATTGGCTAATCACTTTAGAAAAAAAGGGAATTTACCACTCTTGGTAGCAACAGATATATACAGACCGGCAGCTATCGAACAACTGCAGGTATTAGGTGAAAAATCTGATTTACCGGTTTTTTCTATAGGGAAAAACAAAAGTGCGGTAGATATTGTAAAAGCTGCCATAAATTATTCATCTAAAAGAAATCACGATGTGTTAATTATTGATACTGCCGGAAGATTGCATATAGATGATAAATTAATGGATGAATTACAGGAGATTGATAAAAATATCCCTCTTCAGGAAAAAATATTAATAGTAGATGCCATGGCCGGACAGGATGCGATAAATTCAGCTAAAGTATTTTGTGATAAAATCAAAGTAAACGGAATTATCCTGACCAAATTGGATGGTGACACTCGGGCGGGAGTGGCTCTATCCTTGAAAAAGGTTTTGGGAGTACCTATTAAATTTATAGGTATAGGCGAAAAGGTTGATAACTTTGAACCTTTTCATCCGGAAAGAATGGCTTCCCGGATTTTGGGCATGGGCGATGTCTTAACACTTATAGAAAAAGTTGAAACTGCTTACAATAAGGATGAAATAAAAAAATTAGACAAAAAGATGAGGGAACATAATTTTGATTTAAATGATTTTTATTTACAGCTGAAAAAGATGAAAAATATTGGTTCGGTAGATCAGATTATGGATATGGTTCCGGGATTGAATAATTTCAAAAATAGAATAGATGTTACAAAATTAGGAGATAGAGAGGGTGAGCTAAAGAAAGTAGAAGCTATTATAAGTTCTATGACTGTTGAAGAGAGGGAAAATCCTTCTATAATTAACGGAAGCAGGAGGAAAAGGATATCCAGAGGGAGCGGGACACAGCTTTCAGATATAAATAGATTATTAAAACAATTTTATCAGATAAAAGAAATGTTTAAAAAGGGATCAAAATTTAAAAATATTTCTTTTAATTAAATAAGAATCTAGTATCTAGTATTTAGTATATAGTATTTAGTAAAGAAGGAATTACGTCGAGCGAGTAAAAGTATTTAGCTGGTTAATTGGTTAGAAGACTAGCCTAGAGTATATAGCGCGTAGTGCATAGTAAGAAAAATAGAAGTCAGGAGCCAGAAGCCAGAATTTAGAATAGTATATAGTAAAGTAGATGAAGTTTTGAATTCTGTGAGAGTGAACGTTTTTGCTATCAACTATACGCTAAATGCTATATTATATACGATTTACGAAATATGTAGGGGCACGATGCATCGTGCCCATAAAAGTTAAAGAATGAAGAAAGATAGATTCCCGTTTCCACGGGAATGACAGATTAAAAATTCAGAAATACAAAAAATATAAATAACCAAAATGGAGGCAAAAATAATGTCAGTGAAAATTAAACTTAGAAGAGAAGGCGGCAAGAAAAAACCTTTTTATAAAGTAGTGGTGATTGATTCGAGGAAAGCTTGTAATGCAAAATTTATAGAGCAATTAGGATATTATCAACCACTTTTCGATCCCTGTGTTCTCAAGATTGACCGGGAAGCAAGTTTAAAATGGCTCGAAAAGGGTGCTCAACTTTCAGCAACAGTAAAAGATTTATTTAAGAAAGAAGGAATATTGAAATAATAGATAAGACCTAAGGAGATTATTTTGAGAGAACTTATTGAATTAATTATAAAAGGGATAGTAGATAATCCGGATAAGGTAGAGATAAATGAAATTATTGGTGAAAAATCATCAATATTTGAGGTAAAAGTTGATCCTAGTGATATAGGTAAAGTAATCGGAAGGCAAGGCAGAAATATAAAGTCAATAAGAACTATATTGAATGCTGCAGCGCAAAAGGATGATAAGCGAGTAGTTCTCGAAATTGTCGAATAAATACTAGCGTATAGCGTACAGCGTTTAGCGGATAGTTTAAAGAGTTAGTTGATTGATAAATCAGTATTAAGCTATCTAACCAGCAAATCAGTAACTAGCTACCTAATTCTCAGCGAGATACGAATTAGGGTTTACAGAAAAAGGTAATTTCTATAAAATGGTTACCTAATTTCTCTTGCGGGCACGATGCATCGTGCCCTTACCTTACCATTTTGTTTGCTTTTTGGGTTATAATTATAAAATAAAATTCTCTAATAAACTTAAAGGAAAAAAATAAATTGAGTCAAGAATTTATTATAATTGGTAAAGTGGTTTCTACCCAGGGTAATAAAGGGGAAGTTAACGTTTTGCCCCTTACCGATTCAACCGAAAGATTTAAAAAATTAGCCACTGTCTTTTTAAAAAATAACCGAGGAAAAACAATAACAAATATAGAAAAAATAAGAATACAAAAAAATATGGTTATTTTAAAATTAAAAGATATAGAAAATATCGAAGAGGCCAAAACGATAGTAGGATCTTTTCTTGAAGTTAAAAGAAAAGATGCTGTGAAACTACCCAAAGACACTTATTTCATCTTTGAGATAATCGGCCTTGAAGTATATACCGAAGATAACCTTTTTCTGGGAAAAGTAGAAAACGTGATAAACACGGGAAGTAATGATATATATATAGTTAAAGATATAAATAATAAAGAGTTGTTTATCCCGGCTATTCGAGAAGTTGTAAAGAATGTTAATTTAGAAAAAAAACGAATTACCATAAACATAGTAGATGGATTGATATGAAAAATGATTGTTTGGAAATTAATATATTAACTATTTTCCCCAATATGTTTAAAGGACCTTTTTCCGAAAGCATATTAAATAGAGCTCAGAAAAAAGGATTGATTAAAATAAATCTGATTGACCTCAGGGATTTTACCCTGGATAAACATAAGACTGTAGACGATTATTCTTATGGAGGGGGACCTGGTATGGTTTTGAAACCTCAGCCAATTTGGGATGCTGTAGAGGTGATAAGAAAAAACAAATCTCCACTACCTTTAAAAATTATAATCACTTCTGCTCAGGGGAAGATTTTTAATCAGGGGATGGCTAAAGATTTGTCGAAAGAAGATAGATTATTATTCATTTGCGGTCGATATGAGGGTATAGATGAACGGATACCCAAGCTTCTCGATGCGGAGGAAGTGTCAATCGGAAACTTTGTAGTTAGCGGCGGAGAATTACCGGCTATGTTAATGGTAGATGCAATTTCAAGAATGATTCCCGGAGTTTTAGGGAAAGAAGAATCCATGGTAAATGATTCATTTTATAACGAATATCTTGATTATCCCCATTATACCAGGCCGGATGAGTTTAAAGGTCTTAAGGTTCCGAAAATATTGCTTTCGGGTAATCATAAAGAAATTGAAAAATGGAGAAGAAAACAGTCTCTATTAAGAACTTTGATTAGAAGGCCTGAAATTTTTGCAAATAAAAAACTGTCTAAAAGAGAGTTATCCCTGCTTAAGGAATTGGAGAAGAATTTTCAGGA
>NBMG01000080.1 GCA_002084865.1 Candidatus Atribacteria bacterium 4572_76 | reverse complement strand
TTCTCCCGAATAGGTTAAACTTCCAGAAAAATCTCCGGCATAAGCCGAAGCCGAAAATAACAAAATCATAAATGTTACCAAAAAAACGTTTCTTTTCATAATTACATTTTTCTCCTTTATTCTTTTAACTGTATCGCGTATCGCGTATTGCGATGCTACAGCGTATAGTATTTAGTGTATAGTAACAGGCGAGACGCTTGTCCTATACGGTTCCCATCTCGGGCAGACACAAGGTCTACCCCTACAACTTAACTCCTGAATTCTGATTCCCTCTTTTATAATTATACGCTGAACGTTCCTCGCCCTTTTTTTACTATATACTATTCACTAACGACTAACGACTATTTCAAAGTGTCGGCTTCTTTAATGTCCTTATACTAAAGAAACTGGATGATAATTCTACATCATATTCTGTTTCTTTCATTACGATCTTAGTTTTTTGATTCTCCGCTATATCGGTAAATTCTATCTCCATCGGGGTAACCTTGCCATTATCGTCAACCTTTATTTTGTTGATAGTTAAAGTTTTGCTTAATTCGTTGTCCGCTTCATAAAATTCCACTTTTGTGGCATAAAATTTTTCTTTATCTACATGAAGAATAATTTTTTCATAAGAGACATCTTCTTCAGTCGGTAAAACTTCTATGATATATTCACTATCCGTTTCTTCCAAAAGTTTTTTCTCATAATCGTTATCTTTATAATCCATACTCATATCTTCGTAAGAAAGGCCTGTTCCCATAAATTCATCACCCTTCGAAGATCCGGCGATTCTTCTTGGTTTATTATAAGCAGGCATATATAGATATATCTTTTCTCCATCATTAATATTCAGAAGAGTTACCCCTTTTACCGATTTAGGAGAGAGAAATCTCATAAGGGTACTGGTTTTTTCATCTTCTCCTTTTTGAGAGAACATTATCATCTCTCTTATTTCTTCTTTCCCGTCTTCATCAATTAAAATCATTTCGGAAATAGTTTTTTGAGTAGTAAAATCAGGCGCCGTCTCTTCCATTTTATCCATAATTTCATCTACGGTAAGTGACTCTGCTCCTACTCCAACCAAAGTTATTCCGCTAAAAAAAAGAAAACAAACAGCTATAACTGCAAAAAAAGATTTTCGTATTTTCATTATTTTGACTCCTTTTTTATTTTAAAATCGACTTTATCTAATAAAATCGGAAGAAGCAATAAAGTATATATCACGCTTACAATCATTACGCTTCCAATTAATTGACCAAAAGATCCCATCATCTTGATACTGGATAGACTTAGCACAAAGGTGCCAGCAGCAACAGATATAGAATTAAAGATTATTGCTCTTCCTGTTCCGGTTAAAGTTGCTTTTAGGGCATTTCTCTTATTCTTTTTTTTCAATTCGTTTTTATATCGGGAGATATAGTGAATGGTATAATCTATCCCTGCTCCTATAGCAATACTCGATACCATCATGGTAGAAACATTTAAATCAATATGGAAGATACCCATAGCACCTACAGCGGTAATTATAGTAAGAAGAAGAGGAATCATGGCATATAATCCCACTTTAAGAGATTTAAATTGGATTACCAGCATTGCAAATACCATAAGGAAAGCCAGAAGCATACTTCTTATTTGACCTCTAAATAGACTACTATTTATCCGGTCAGTAATTACCGGGGTTCCGCTAAGACGGAAAGAGACTTCAATATCCCCTTTATCATCAGGAACGTAAACTATACTATCAGCTAAATACCACAAGATACTTTTTTCTTCATTATTTAGTTTTTTCCCTAAAAGTTCTTCTGTTTTTAGCTGAGCAGTTTTTATTTTTTCTCTTTCTTGAGCTATTTTTCGAGAATCTTCTAATATTTCTTGTAAATATAAAGCGTCGTCTTCAGATAGATTCAGTTCATTCATCAATTTATCTATAAAAAAATCTACTGATTGATTATTTTGAATATAAGAAGCAAGTAAAGGAGAAACGTCCTCTTTGCTTAATCCTAAGTCTTCAATTTCCAGGGATGAGAGTGATAGAATTTCATCAATAAATTCCTGATCATCTCTTTCAAATTCAGAATTGGGTTGAGCAGCTAATAGAACAAGTTCTTTTTTGAAGCTGTCTATATTTTTTATCTCTATGCCTTTGGCCTGAAGGGAAGAAATAATTTCATCCGCCAGATAAGGATAATAATTTTGTCGTTCTTTCTCTTCTAATTGCGAAGGGTCTACCTGTTTTACTCTTTTAGGAATAGTATCTATATATTCCCTTACTTTTGCAATGGACAAATCTAAGGCATCAGAAGTCATTTCTTTGGTTTTGATAGATACCAGCGTATCTTCATCTTTATCTCCGACCATAGAGGTAACATATTTATTATCCTGGGCAAAGAACCAGAGATTATCAATTTTTTGTTCGCTTGCTGGTATTATCTTTTTATTTTCCATAGCATCATTAAGGTCAATTAAGAAGTCACTGATAGAAGAAGATTCTTTTAGAGAAGGGAGTCGTCTTGAGTAATCTTCTATCTTTTTAATTTGTCTTAAAATATAAGGATTTTTTACATTGTTTGCTTTGGTATAAATATAAAGAGTATCTATTCCCCCAAATTTATCTTTAAAGTAGTTCAAAGTTTTTGTAATTTGATTCTTTTCCCCCAATCTTGATTCCATAGAAGAATTAGATTTAACCTGGGGTACAAAGCCGATCGCACCTATTAATATAACTAATACAATAATTATAACAGTCTTCTTTTTTTCTGTAACTAAATAAAATATTTTGTTTAGTACTTGGCTTATTAAATCTTTAGCATCAGAAGAGAATTTTTCGTGAATTTTGGGGGGAGGGAAAAGTTTGAAAAATGAACCGAGAAAAAAGGTTGCCAGAATAAAAGCAAAAAATATTCCCATAGTGGAAAAAATGCCGAATTCGGTAACCGGTCTTACTATTGCAGCAGAAAGGGATAAAAAACCGGCCATAGTGGTAAGAGCGCTCATAAGTATAGGGGTAAAAGTATCTTTAATAGTCATTTGGACTGCTTTAAGTGGCTCGTAATTGTGTCTTTCTTCATAATATCGGCTTATAAAATGTATTCCGTAAGCAGTAGCCAGAGCGATCATTAGTAGTGGTAAAGCAGCAGCTACCATGGTAACACTTCGGCCGGTTGAAGCTACTAATCCTAAAACCCAAACCGAAGACAGGAAAGCGATAATAAGAGGCATTAAAACTCCCCTAATGCTTCGAAAACAAAAATAAAGAACAAAAAGCATTAAAATTAAAGCTATAATACTCAATCTCATGGTATCTCGGGAGCTTTCTTCTATATCTGCGCTCATTAAGGGCATGCCGGAGTAATATACTTTTATAGCATCTCCTTTTTGAGAATCTACTATTTTTGTCAAATTATCTTTAAGTTCTTTCCCATCTATTCCTTTTTTAAATTCCATCATTAATAAGGTTACATTTCCGTCTTTGGAGATAAACTTACCTTTTACCAGACTATTTTCTAAAAGAGATTCTTTTAGTTCTTTTGCTTCTTTATCGTTTTTGGGAAAGACCTCTACTAAATCTTTTACCTCCAAACCCTCTTCGGTGCTTATTATTTCCGGCATATTTAAGAAAGAAGTTACAGATTTAATATAAGGGGCTTTATCTAATTCATCTACAATATTTTTAATACATTGTAAATTTTTTACTTGAAAAAGGTCTTTATATTCTAAAGATATTACTCCCATATCTGATTGTGAACCGGCAATTTATTATAACTGACTGGTCAGTCGAAAGTCAAGAAAAAATTTAACTAACAGAAAAAAATATAATTTAAAATTCAAAATTTTTTTATTATAATATTTCGTTCTTTATAAGGGTCGGATTCCTGTCTGTGTGCGAGAACGCACAGGCAGATATCCAACCCGGGTGTTTAATAGACAAGCGAGACGCTTGTCCTACGATTAGCGGGACAGTTAAGGTTAAATAAAAAGAAAAATACTGCTTTTTCTATCTTTTCTTTCCCTTCCTTAACTCGATACTTTCTTTTGTTTTATTTGAATATCTTTTTAAAATTTTATATAATGAATTTATCAAAATAAAAGTAAAGGGAGGAAGAGTTATGAAAAATAAAAGATTTTCAAAATTTTTAAATTATTTGTTTTTGACCGTTTTTCTAATTTTAGTGCTAACTTTTTCATCACTTGCGGAAACTGCTCCTAATGGGATTATTGGATTTTTAACTGACTGGGGAGAAACAGACTACTTTGTCGGTGCCTGTAAAGGGGTAATGCTCACCGTAGAACCAGATTTAAAACTGGTAGATATCTCTCATGGAGTAACTCCTTTTGATATTCAAGAAGGCGCAAACACACTTCTCTATGCTGCCCGAGAGTTTCCCGCTGGTACTGTATTTCTGGCAATTGTAGATCCGGGAGTAGGGACCGAAAGAAAGCCTCTTTTAGTTGTGACCCAAAATGATAGATATTTTATTGCACCGGATAATGGAATATTGACTCTGGTAATAAATGAGATGGGAATTAAAAAGGTTTATGAAATTAAGAATAATGAATATTTCAGACCCGGAAAAATTTCTAAAGACTTTCACGGAAGAGATATCTTTTCTCCTGTGGCTGCTCATATAGCTTCGGGGGATTCAGTTTCCGAAGTAGGTCCGGAGCTTAATCCGAAAGATCTGGTAATGTTACCCATTAAGAAATCCAAGGTTGAAAATAAGACAGCAATCGGTTACGTGGTTTATATTAATCAGTATGGGAACATAATAGTGAATATTACCCAGGATGACTTTGATGCACTGGGTATTAAAGTTGGAGATGATGTCAATGTAAAAATAGGCGACAAGACTCAAAAGATTAAAGTCGGAACAACTTATGGAGATGTCCCCGAGGGAGATTGGGTGTGTTTTATTGCCTGCAATGATGTTCTCGAAATTGCTATAAACTGGGGGAATGCCAATGAATTCTTCCAGACCGAACTGAATAGTATTGTAGAACTTAAAAAATAAATTTACAAATAAAAACTAGTTTTTAATATTGGGCAGGAACAATAATTATTTTCGGGTAATTATTTTTCTGCCCATTTCTGTCATTGCGAAACCCATTACCCCTTACGGGCAGACACAAGGTCTGCCCCTACATATTATTTCTTATTGTTTTATTCATGCGATACTCAACACTATCTTATCTTCTGACTCCTTTATTCTATTTTCTTAACCAGTTAACCAGGTAACTAACTAACTATTTCCTCTTATTACTCATCACTTATTACTGTATTTCTCCACGCAATACTTGATGCGCAATACGCAATACGAGTAAAGCTTGACAAAAAGAGTAGTTAAAACATATAATATTGGTAAACAATATAATAAAAGAAAAAAATAAAAGGGAAAAGTAGGTAAGCAGCCAATTTTAGAGAGCTGATGGTTGGTGAAAATCAGTATTGGTTTTATCGAATTCCACTCTTATTAATATTTCCGGTGAAATCAAAATATTCGGAAACACATGTTAAGGTGTGTTAAACAATTAGCCAATGAAGGATAGGATATTTTTCCTATTGAATCAGGGTGGTACCACGTGATTAAACTCTCGTCCCTAGTAGTAGATGTTACTAGCTGACGAGAGTTTTTGTTTTAATAAAGGGGTTAAATAATATGAAAGAATTTGAAATCCTCGAACATACTGCCGATATCGGAATAGAGGCCTATGGCAAAACTAAAAGAGAAGTTTTTACCAATGCCGCTAAAGGGATGTTTGAAATTATCGCCGGGGAAACTAAAAATATTAAAGAAAATTTTTATGACAAAATAAAGCTGGAAGCTGACAACCTGGAAGGCTTACTCTTCGCCTGGCTTAATGAACTTTTATATATTAGTGAAACAAAATTAGTTATTTTAAACAAATTTAAAATAAAGGAATTATCTGATTTTCAAATTGAGGCAGAAGTTGAGGGGATGGATTTATTAAAAAGGATATATCTTTATTCTGTATAATCATCCCTACAAAGGAGGGGATTAATATGAAACAATCATGGGAAGGACCTTTAAATAAAATCGACGAATATCGCTGGGAAATTCCCAAAACCTATAATTCCGGGATGAGAGTCCCCGGCTTGATTTATGCTTCTTCGAATTTATTAGAAAAGATCCGCCAGGACCAGGCTCCGGAGCAGGTTGCCAACGTGGCTTTCCTGCCGGGAATCGTAGGCCGTTCATTGGCTATGCCTGATATCCACTGGGGGTATGGTTTTTGTATTGGCGGAGTAGCGGCTACCTCTTTAGATGACGGAGTTATCTCCCCCGGAGGAGTGGGCTTTGACATAAATTGCCTTTCTCCAGATGCATTAATTTTACATCCTTTTGGTTATACCTTAAAAATTAGAGAATTTGAAGAGTTATGGGCAAAAGAAGAGATAAATTGTTTTGATTTTAAAAAAGAAAGTTTAACGAATACTAAAATTATTAATTTTTTAAAAAAAATTCCTGATGATGAAGTCTATAAAATAACAACCAAAACTGGTAAAACGATTATTGCCACTGAGGACCATCCTTTTTATACCAAAGATGGAATGATTTCTTTGGGGAATTTGGAGGCAGGAGACGAAGTGGCTATTTATCCTTTTGAAGGTGTCCCTTATAAGGAACCGAGCAACGAGATTATCCTTAATGAAGAAAAAGTAAAAGAATTACTTCTAAAATTAGGAAAGGGAAATAATGGAAATGGATTAAATCAAATTATATCTCATTTAAAAAAGAGAAGCCTTTTACCTTTAAGATACAATTCTCCTCAATTGCCTTATATCTTAAAAATAATGGGATATGTATTTGGAGATGGTAACATTCATTTTGTCAAAGAGAAAGGGAAAGGCGTGACTAGCTTTTATGGTAAACCTAAAGACCTTGAAGAGATAAGAAGAGATATATCTTGTATTGGATATAATTGTTCCCGGGTTTACCATAGAAAAAGAGACCATAAAATAGATACTCTATATGGAAAATGTGAATTTTCTAACATAGAAACATTTTGTAAAGTTGTTTCAAGCAGTTTTGCTATCCTTTTAGTTGGCTTAGGAACTCCTTTGGGGAAGAAAACCAATCAAGATTACTACCTTCCTCAGTGGATTATTAAGGCCTTGCTTTGGCAAAAAAGGCTTTTTTTAGCAGCATTTTTTGGAGCGGAAATGTCTACGCCTAAAACGGTGTTAAACCATAACTATACTTTTTATTGTCCAATGATTTCCATGAATAAACAAGAAGGTTTTATTGGAAGTGGGAGAAAATTCTTAGAAGAAATTTCTGATTTATTAACTGAATTTGGCGTTAAAACTCAAAAGATAAGTCAGAGAATTGAATATGTAAATAAAGGAGGGGATATATCTCACCGTCTCCGATTAATCTTATCTGGTCAGAACAAGGACTTAATCAACCTTTATAGTAAAATTGGTTTTGAATATAATAAAAAGCGAAGTTTTATTGCAAATAGCACAGTACATTATTTAAAATATAAACATTTAATTCTTGAAAAAAGATATGTCAATCTTCGATTCATTCAACGTTCAATTTATGAAGGAAGAAAAACATCTTCTAGGATTAGTTTTAATTCTCTCTCTTTTAAAGATTTTATAAAGATAAAGACTGAAGGGTTGGGTAGTTCAGGAATGTTATGGGATGAAATTATTAATAAGAAGAAAGTAGATTTCAATAATTATGTATATGATTTCACCGTGAAACATCCTAATCATAATTTCATTGCAAATAATTTTGTAGTTTCAAACTGCGGAATCAGATTAGTAAGGACCAATTTAACCCAAAAAGAAGTGAAGCCGAAAATTGAATTATTAGTAAATGAATTATTCAGGGCTATTCCTTCCGGTGTGGGTTCGAAAGGGAAGATAAAAGTAAGTTATAATGAAATAAGAAATGTTTTAAGAAGAGGTTCCAGGTGGGCTGTAGAGAGAGGTTTTGGCTGGGAAGAAGACATTTTATTTACCGAAGAAGAAGGGTGCATGAAAGATGCTAATCCTGATCTAGTCAGTAAACATGCCATAGAAAGAGGAAAACCTCAATTAGGCACCCTCGGCTCCGGTAATCATTTTTTAGAGATTCAGGTAATCGATAAAGTATATGATCCTGAAGTTGCCCGGGAACTGGGGTTGGAAGAAGGGCAAATTACCGTAATGATTCATTGTGGTTCACGGGGGTTAGGGCATCAGGTATGTACCGATTACTTAATAACCATGCAGAAAGCGGTAAGCAAATATGGGATTCAGCTTCCCGACCGGCAATTAGCCTGTGCCCCTCTGTCTTCACCGGAAGGGAAAAATTATTATGCAGCTATGGCCTGTGCGGCAAATTATGCCTGGGCGAACCGCCAGTGTATAATGCACTGGACTCGTGAGGTTTTTGCTAAGGTTTTTCGAAGCACTCCAGAAGAATTAGGATTAAAACTAATCTATGATGTGGCCCATAATATTGCCAAAATAGAAGAACATAACTTGAAAGGGAAGAAAATAAAACTGTGTGTGCATAGAAAAGGGGCTACCCGGGCTTTTCCTCCACATCATCCTGATATACCGGAAAAATATAAGAAGATAGGACAGCCGGTATTAATTCCCGGAGATATGGGGAGATGTTCATACTGTCTGGTGGGTACCGAGAAAGCTATGGAAGAAACCTTTGGCTCAACCTGTCATGGAGCAGGAAGGGTAATGAGTAGAATGAAAGCTAAAAAACAGGCCCGAGGAAGAGACATTCGACAAGAGTTGAGAGAAAAGGGAATAATTGTAAAAGCAGAAAGCCGGGGGACTCTGGTTGAGGAGATGTCCGATGCCTATAAAGATGTAAGTGAAGTAGTGGAAGTAATGCATCAAACCGGTATATCCAGAAAAGTGGTGAGGATGCGACCATTGGGGGTTATTAAAGGATGAATGATTAGTTAGCGAGCTAACTAATCAGTAATGAGTAATAAGTAACCAGTAATAAGCAGTAAACGATCAAGAATAAGAAGCAAGGAGTGAGTAGTAATGAGCAAAGAAATAAAGAATCATAAAGATTTGGAAGTTTGGAAAAAAAGTATGGACTTGGTTAGTTATATTTACGAAATCACTGAGCCTTTTCCAAACAAAGAACTTTATGGTTTAACAAATCAAATAAGAAGAGCAGCGGTTTCTGTTCCTTCAAATATTGCTGAAGGTGCTGCAAGAAGCTCTAAAAAAGAATTTATTCAATTTTTATACATAGCCTTAGGATCATTATCTGAACTCGAGACGCAAATTATTATTGCAAACAGGTTAGAATATTTAAATAATTTAGATATTTTATTAGAGGACCTTAAATTTGTACAAAAATTGATAAATGGATTAATATATCATTTAAAAAAGTAATTTCAAATATATCTTTTATTCATCACTTATTACTCATCACTTATCACTATATTTAAAGAGGGGACAAAAAATGTTAGATATAAAACTTATTCGTTCTAATCCGGAGAAAGTAAAAGAGGCTTTAAAAAAAAGAAAAGAGAAAATTAATCTTGAAGGGATATTAAAGCTTGATCAAGAAAGAAGAGAATTATTATTAAAAGCAGGTGCCCTAAAAGAAAAAAGAAACACAGTGAGTGAGGAAATCGGAAAATTAAAAAAAGAAAAGAAAGATGCTCAGGAAAAGATTCTGGCCATGAAAGAAGTTTCAACCAAAATTAAAGAATTAGATACCCTGATTAAAAAGGTTGAAGAAGAGATAAATAAAACTTTATTAGAAATTCCCAATATCCCCCATGAAAGTGTACCTCTGGGAGAAGACGAAAAGGATAATACAGAGATAAAAAAATGGGGAGAACCGCGTGAATTCGATTTCACTCCTTTACCTCATTGGGATATCGGCGAAGCCCTGGATATACTCGATTTTGAAAAGGGGGCAAAAGTGGCCTCAGCCCGCTTTACCGTATTAAAAGGGATGGGGGCTAAACTGGAAAGAGCTCTAATTAATTTTATGCTTGACCTTCATACTAATGAACACGGGTACAAAGAAATATTCCCTCCTTTTTTAGTAAATGCTGAAACAATGACCGGTACCGGGCAGCTGCCCAAATTTGAAAGTGATTTATTTAAATGCGAAAATGGTCTTTATCTGGTGCCTACTGCTGAAGTACCTTTAACCAATCTACATCGGCAGGAGATTTTAAATGATGATGACTTGCCTCTTTACTATACTGCCTATACAGCCTGTTTCCGTAAAGAAGCCGGTTCTTACGGAAAAGATGTAAGGGGTTTAATCAGGCAGCACCAATTTAATAAAGTGGAATTGGTAAAAATTTGCAGACCGGAAGATTCTTATAATGAATTGGAAGCTTTAACTAAAAACGCTGAAGAAGTTTTAAAAAGATTGGAAATACCCTATCGGGTAATTGTTCTTTGCACCGGGGATATGGGATTTTCAGCAGCCAAGACCTATTGCCGGCCCAGAAAAAATATAGAGAGATATCATCCTGCAGTAACTGTGAAGATTTTCAAGCCAGAAGAGCAATGATAAGATATCGTTCAAAAGAAAAAGAGAAAGTGAATTTTGTCCACACCTTAAACGGTTCTGGTTTAGCTGTGGGGAGAACCCTGGTTGCCATATTAGAAAATTTTCAGCAGATGGACGGAAGTGTAGCTATCCCCGATGTCCTTCGCCCTTATATGGGAGGGCTTGAAAAAATAACTCGATAATTAAATTAGTCGCTAGTGAATAGTGAATAGTCGTTAGTATTTAATTAAAGAAAAAATACGAATACTATAAAGGCACGAAACATCTACCAGCCTTCCTGTAGGGACAGACCTTGTGTCTGTCCTCCGTAGGATAGGCGTCGTCCCGCTTGTCTACCTAAATGTAGGGGTTTGATTTATCGAACCCGCCAAAAGAAATTTCCAAAAGATCGGGGCAGATGAATCCACCCCCTACCTGATGAAAATTTTATTATCCATATTCCCTCGCCCCTGGACGGAGAG